>JAUIJQ010000609.1 GCA_030431165.1 Rhodothermia bacterium
CGGAATGTCACGCAGAATGGTCTGTGTTGAACCATCCGGCAGTACATGTCGGACCTCGGCAACCGTTGTGTCTGCCGGGTACAGCCCCACGTTGCGAACAGTGACCGATGCAATCAGCTCGTCATCGCTGGGTACCGGCGCAAATGGTGTTACACGAATGTCCTCTGGTTGAATCCGGAGGTCAACGTCATCAGGGAGGGAGATGCGGGTGGCCGGGTCACCGATCAGCCCGTATTGAAGCAAATGCTTTACGGATATAGGGTCGGAGTACTTGTCGTTGTAACGCTCCTTCGCAGCTTTGATGGCGAGGCCCAGCACGCGGAGCGAGTCTGTGAACACGCTTTGATGGACCTCATCCGAGAATCGCTCCGACGCGCCGATGGTCCCGCTGGACGACGCACCCCAGTGCGCGATACTTCCGTTGGGTGATTCGACGACGAGCTGCTCGCTGAAAGAGAGGATGTCACTTGGGTCGCCCGTTCCCGTTGCAAAGTCCCCGGTAAAACAGCCAAGAGAAAGGATGACGGGAAGCATCGAGGCGTTGTCGAACAGCGCAGGCGGATCGGTGACAATTTCCCACGTTTGCGTGGCCGAGTGTCCAAAGTAGACGAGCCAGGAAACGCCTTGTCGAAGGTTGGCCTGGATGGAGTCCTTGAAAGAAGGGTCGAGGACGTTTGCTGACTTCTTGAAGTAGTGCACCGTGTCCAGCGTAGCCGGCTCCGAGGCCACGAGGCTACTCCATCGACGCGCGGACTGGCGCAGCCGGTTCCGCTCAGCGTCGGTGAATCCACCCGCCAGGAATGTCGCGTTCTTCTGCCAGAGGTCAATTGGCGCGCCCTCGTACGACTGCATCTTCTGCACCACGATCATCCCCTGGTCGTTCGTTCGAACCGGCAGTCGACCAATACCAATGGACTCGGCGTAATCAGACAGGCCGTTGTTCTGCATCGCGAACCACCCGTCAGATACCGTGTGGCCAAATGACGGAACTTCCCAGACGGGGCGAGCCCGGTTCTTGTTGGCGTAAAGCGCATCACCCCAGATGACCAGGTGGGCAATGGGATTATTCCACGCATGTGCCGAGCGCACAAAACGCCGTATCGCAACCGGTGTCGGCCGACCGTAGTCAAACTGGTCGAAGACATCCTGCACATCGACAACCATCGTGCGGTAGCCACCCCCTGTGGCAGACGCCCGGTGGGCGGCCATTGCCTCAGCAGAAGATCGCAGCGAGGCGGTTGTAATGATCACGTAGTCCGCGCCGCCTCCTGCCGGGTCGACCAGATTTGTGACGCTGTCAATTGTGAGCGACGCAGGGGAAAGAAAGGCGTTGTTCTGAACAACGTAGACCGGGTCACGGGTAGCGGCCTGGAGTTCAAACGAGGCAGCACCGGCCGCGGGTGTGATTACAAAGCGCTCTTCGGCTTCCGGCCGGAATGCCGCGGCAGCGCTCGACATATTGTCGATGCCATAGGTGTGGGTGCCCGGCTCGGTCCACACAAGGACGCGGTTGGATGTCGGTCTGATGTGTCGTGCATAGTCTACCGACACCCAGTCAAGCAACATGTTGTTTGGTGTTGCTGAGCTGTAGTTGTTGCGGGACCGAATCGTCACGGCAAGCGCGCCATCAGCAGGCAGCATAGACTGCGGCACCGTTGCACTGAGTACGCGGCTGGTTATCCCTATCCATTCACTGGAGTCGAGTCGGGTCATGGTGACGCCGCCTCCATCCGCCAGGCCAACCTCTAGAATGACTTTGTGGCG
>JAUIJQ010000088.1 GCA_030431165.1 Rhodothermia bacterium
GCGTAAGGTTCAGAGAGCATCAGCTGTCCCGGCTGCTCAAACCGAACAAAAACCTCCGCCGGATCACCCGACTGCAGCACGTAACTCGATTCTCGATCCCGGCGAGGTTCAACGGCGGTGAGTTGTGACATGCCGACCGACGTGTTTACCTGCACATGTCGCACGCTGTACGACTCCGCGACCCCGTCCACACTCCGAATAGCCTGCACGATTTCGGGCTGTATCTCGGCTGCGCCACTGCGAAATACAACGTTGGGCGGCTGTATGTAGATATCCGCCTCAAGCGCGTTGTTGAGCCAGGAAGTGACGGTTGTCCTGAAACTCTCGACCATGATGCCAACGCCGATCGTAGCGGCGACAGCAATCATGAGCGCGGCAATCGCAACGGAAGTCCGACTGAGCATGGCGGATATCCCGTTCGCCGCCATCCGACCAACGGGCCCAAGGGCCGACGCCATCGGGCCGCGCACGACGCGAACAAATGCGACCACCGCGACGGGGACCAGCAGCGCAAACGCAACAATCACAAAGAACAAGGCGATGTAGCTCAGTGCGATGCTCGCTGTCGGCAACATCAGGAGGGCCGAACCACCCGCACCGGCCGCAAGCCCGATAAACGCTACCGGAACGGATTGTCGTTGAGCACGCACCTCTTCGCGTGACCGCGCAAGAACAGTCGAGGCGGATGTCCTTGTTGCTGAACGTGCCGGCATCCACGCGGCTGCGACCGTGGCACCTAGACCAAGCAGCACACCCTTTGCAAGCGTCGCCGGTGCCAGCGTCAACTGGCGAACAGAGACAACGAAGTACAGGTCGTTGATTGTTCTCGTCACCAGGTGAACAAGCCCTCTGCCCAGGAAGACGCCGCAGAGAATGCCAAGCGCTGTACCAACGATCCCGACGAGGAGCGCCTCAGCAAGTACCAGCACAAAAATCTCACGGCGTGTAACACCAACGGCCCGAAAACGGCCGATGAGCGGACGCCGCTGCACAACCGAGAAGTTCATCGTGTTGTACGTGAGAAACATGCCCACAACAAGCGCAAGCAAACTCAACGCCGTCAGGTTCAGCTCAAACGCACGCGTCATCTGGGCGAGCGTTTCGCTCCTCGAAGACGCAGCCTCGATTGAGGCTCCTACCGGCAGGACTGCTTCGAGCGCCTGAACCTCGTCGTCGTTGAGTATCAGGTCGATGTGGGAGAGCCTCCCGACCATGTCAAAGAGGCGCTGGGCAACCGAAACGTCGGTTACAAGCAGGTTGTCAATTGCGGCGGCACGCCGGTCATCATCCGCCGCAATTAATCCGACCAGCCGAATCGCAAACGGCACCCCATCAACCGCAATGCGGAGCGTATCACCGATCGCCAGGTCGAGGGCTGTTGCCGTCGGCGCCGCCAGTATCCCGGTGTTGCCGCCGTACATCAAGTCGACAAGACTCGGTGCGACGCCACCCCCAACTACACTCCCATCGCCACCTCCGACGCCACTCCCGTCGCCACCACCCTGCCCCACAAACGACCTGAATGGAGCTTCTGCGAGCGCATCAACACCAAGCACGTGCAGCGTACGACCGGGCGCATCAGGAACAAGCGCGTACCCCTCTACAACGGGTGCACTGCGCTGAAAGAGACTGCGCTGAAAGAGACTGCGCTGAAAGAGACTGCGCTGAAAGTCCCGGCGCGTTCGGAAGTGCGTGTACACCGAGTCAGCAATGCCGCGTGACGGACCGACAATCCGATGGGTTGCCCGGCCGGCGACCGTTTCCGACGACAGCTCAAACGCTTTGCGGGCGCTGACATTTGCAATGTCGATCGACACAACAACAGCAACACCGAGCGTCACACCAATAATTGATAGCGCGAGTAGCCATCGGTGCGAGAGCAGGTAGCGCAGACTGGAACGCCAAAGCAGATTCATCGGAATCTCGCGCTACGAACGAAAGTACTCGGCGGATACCTCACGCAAAACGCCGTCTCGCATTTCCACCACCCGGTCAGATGCATCCAGGAAGTCCCGGTCGTGTGTCACCACCAGCATCGTGGTGCCCAGTTTCGTGACCAAACCGTGCAGCAGTCCCATGACCTGACGGCCGGTGTCGTAATCGAGGTTGCCGGTCGGTTCATCCGCCAGCAGGAGCAACGGCTTGTGCGCTAGTGCGCGGGCGATGGCAACCCGCTGCTGCTCGCCACCCGATAGTACATCCGGAAAGGCGTCGTGGCGGTCAGACAGTCCGACCTCGTCGAGGACGGCCAGCGCCTCGTCGCGCCGGCCCGCCGAGCGATCTCCGGCAAGCGTAACAGGAAGGAGCACGTTCTCCGCCACCGTGAGGGTCGGCACCAGATTGAACGACTGGAAAACAAAGCCGACGTGCTCACGGCGAAAAAGCGTTCGGCGCTCATCGTCCAGTGCGGTCAGATCCGTGCCGCCCACGACCACGCGCCCGGAATCAGGTATATCAATTCCGGATATGACATTCAGCAGCGTGCTCTTCCCTGCTCCACTACGGCCGAGCAGCGCAACAAATTCCCCGGGATCGATAGCTAAGTCCAGTCCACGAAGTACTTGCCGAGTACTATTGCCCTCACGAAATGATCGCGTCAGACCTTCGAGGATGACATGGCTCACAGATAGATTGCGCTAAGACGTTTGCGGATTGACGACGACCGGCGGCCCGAGGCCGGATACCTCCCACCGCCCGTTATGCCTGACATCGCGTTACAGCAGGCAATCACAACGGTTCCAGTCCACCACGAGCGGTTTCTGCGATTGTTTTGTCAAGCGGAAGCTGAAACGATGCTGCAGAGTGCGTGCAAGGTTTCCCGACAGCCCCCGGCGCTTTTTCTTTTTTAGTTTGGCGTGACGCGGCATGCGCGTCGTGCGCGGCATGCGCCGAGCAGCATTGAAGCTACGTGAGCCGCATCACGCGATTTGAATGAGTCCGAGTCCAACGCCAAATACCAACACCAACTCCGGCCCGAATGTCACTGCGGCCGCGCGACCGCGCGTCGTCGTTGTGGGCGCCGGACTTGCAGGCTCCTGCGCCGCCCTCGCGCTGGCCACTGCGTATGACGTGACCGTAGTCGACGCAGGCCCGGCTTTGCCGGGTGCCTCTGACGTCGGTGCCGGACTCGTCAATCCCCTCCTGGGCCGACAGGGACGCCGTGTGTGGCGATCCGACGAAGCGTTGACCTCGCTTCGAGCGTTGATCGTTGACGCTGACGCTGAGTACACCGTGTCGCGCCGGCCGGTGCTCAGGCCTGCGCAGGACGACCGTCAGGGCAGGAAATTTCGCGAATCCGCAGAAGAAAACCCGCAGCTCGGCGAGTGGCTCACACCCGAAGACTGCGCGCGGCTGTACCCCTTTATTCACGCACCACTCGGCGCGCTCCAGGTTGACGGAGGTGCGATTCAGATCCGGCGATTCAAAGTCCAGATCCAGGCAAAGGCGCGGGAACGTGGTGTCACGTTCGTTCGCGACAGCATTGTCCATGCGTGGGACGCCAAGTCAGACAACACTGTTGCCGTCAGACTGGGCAGCAACGGGCATGCACAGACGCTCGCCGCGGACTACGGCGGGCTGGCCACATCTGTCTGGCGCTGGGTACGTCGTTGTTCAGCATAATCACCTCGTTCTTGGGAGCACGTACGAGCGAGATTTTGAGTCGGCTGAGCCCTCGGACGCCGCAACGCGCGAGATCATCGACAAGGTCTCAGGCATGTCGCCGCTGTTTTCTGAGTTGAGCGTGCGCGACGCGCGCGCGGGCGTTCGTGTCACCGTTCCAGGATCGTACCTGCCCATGCTTGGACCGCTGCCCGACGCTGATCGGGTCTGGCTATTTACGGGGCTTGGCTCGAAGGGCCTGCTTATGGCGCCGATGCTGGCGGCTGAGTTGCCCGGCTACCTCTCGGGAAGCTCGCCCATTCCAGATGAAATCCGGCCCCGGCTTGCTGCGACATAGACCAATCAGGCACTTTTCTTCGTACTTTTTCGCCTGAGCAAACGACACGACCACCACTTCGTAGAATCTGAGGTTGATATGGCTGAGGTAAGCACGTCCCGCGTCGCCGACATTCTTGGTGACAAGGCCGGATTTCTGCTTGATCACAAGTGCACAACGATCGACAAGGACCAGCTCCATCTTCCCGGTCCCGACTTTGTAGATCGGATCTTCGGCCAGTCAGATCGGAGTCCGCAGGTCCTGCGCTCACTCCAGTCGATCTACTCAAACGGACGCCTCGGGAACACCGGATACATCTCGATCCTTCCGGTTGACCAGGGCATCGAGCACAGCGCGGGCGCGTCGTTTGCGAAAAACCCGATCTACTTCGACCCGGAAAATATCATCAAGCTCGCGATTGAGGGCGGATGCAACGCGGTTGCCACAACGTATGGTGTGCTGGGGTCGGTTGCGCGCAAGTACGCACACAAGATTCCGTTCATCCTGAAGATCAATCACAACGAGCTGCTGACGTATCCGAATACGTTCGACCAGATCATGTTTGCGCAGGTCGAAGAAGCGTGGGAAATGGGATGCGTTGGCATCGGCGCGACCATTTACTTCGGATCGGAAGATTCGGGCCGTCAGATCGTGGAAGTATCCGAAGCATTTGCGCGTGCGCACGAGCTCGGCATGGCAACGATTCTTTGGTGTTACCTACGTAACTCGGGCTTCAAGGTTGACGGCGTAAACCACGAGGGCAGTGCTGACCTTACGGGCCAGGCAAACCACATCGGCGCCACGATCGAAGCAGACATCCTGAAGCAGAAGCAGCCGACGTCGAATTACGGATATCGCGCCCTCAACTCGGGCAACTCGTCGTACGGCAAGCTGGACGAGCGGATTTATTCTGAGCTAAGCTCTGACCACCCGATTGACCTTACGCGTTATCAGGTGGCAAACGGCTACATGGGCCGCATCGGGCTGATCAACTCGGGCGGTGCGTCGGGATCAAACGATTTGCAGCAGGCGGTTCAGACGGCTGTGATCAACAAGCGCGCGGGCGGCATGGGGCTGATCTCCGGACGAAAGGCGTTCCAGCGACCGATGAAGGACGGCGTCGAGATCCTGAATGCGATCCAGGACGTCTATCTGAACGACGCGGTGACGATTGCGTAGCGCGTTACGCGGGCTGCGCCCGCTGATCGTTCAGCGAGCCACGCGAGCGTAACGATCTTTCTACCCTTGCTGCGGGAGATACGTACAACGAACAGGTACCGGACGAGCCGCGTCATCTGGCGACGCACCGCCCTGCTCGAGTAGCGCGTCGTACTGCCTGAGAAGCTGGCACTCCCTGAACCAGAACGTGCCGATGATCGACATGAGATTCTCGGCGTTTCCGGTAACGCCGTCGAGTCCGTCGCGGAAAAGCGCCTGGTAGAGCAGTTGGCTCACGTGCTGTGCCTGCTTGCTGTACTCGTCCTGGTGCTGGTACATCGTCGCGAAGGCCACTACCTCCTCGTAGTCCATGTGGTTTACGGACGCGGTACCGTTCGCAACTTCCCACGCCGTCGACAGCAGGCTGGCAGGCGAGACAAATCCGCGAGAAAACACGCGCGCTCGGTCCTGTGGGGTTGCGCCTCTCGTTGGACGTGCGAACATAGCCGTGAGGGAATCCGTCAACGCAAGATGGTATGTCACGGATGCATGCACGGCTGCGCGGTTTGCCGCAAACTCCGACAGGATACCCTCGCGGGCCGTCTCAGCACGCCGTGATTCGGCAACGGACTGGCGCCACTCGTTTGCGCCGAGTGCCAGCACAACGCCGAGCACTACGAAGAACGCCTCAAGGAGGATCGGGGCAAGCGGAATTCTCGACTTTGGCATAACGCGTCGCGGAGCTGGCTTATCGAATGGCGCTGTGTAGCGTCGACGACGCCAATCTAGTGACCGCCGGCCTATTCCGAGCGTAACGATCAAGCGAGCCCCGCGAGCGTAACGATTCAGCCACCAGCCCGCCGCCGGTCCAATTGCTCCAACTCGTCCAGCGTGCGCGGCCAGTCGTCTTTCAGTAGCCGCGACAGGGATCGATCAGCCAACACCCGTCCGTCGGTCTGGCAGCCCGGACAGTAGTTCGCTTCGCGCTCCGCGTAGATTATCCGCTGAACCGGCGCACCGCAGACCGGGCACGGCTGACCAAACCGTCCGTGCACCGCCATCCCGTCCCTGAAGGCCGTTACCTTTTCGGGGAATCCGTCCCCTGTCTCTTTGCTGATGCGCTGGATCCAATCCGCGAGCGTATCCCTGCACGCACCATACAGCCGATCAACTTCTTCGGATGTCAGCTGCCCCGTTCGCTTGAACGGCGACAGTCGCGCCCGGTGAAGTATTTCGTCAGAGTACGCGTTACCGATCCCCGAGAATATGCGCGGGTCGGTCAAACTTCGCTTCAGTGTCCTGTTTTCGCGAACAAGCGCGTCGGCAAATTCGGCACCCGTCAGCTCAAGCACGTCGAGCCCACCGGGGTCAAGCGCCGTGAGCTCATCCTCATTGCCGACCACGCGCAGCCACGCCCGCTTCTTCCGACCCTCTTCCGTGAAAAGCAGCGTGCCGTGCTCAAAGTCCAGTGCCGCAAGTCCGCGACGGCCCGGCAGTTTCGCGCCTGCCTTGCGCCAGCGCAGCCGACCGGCAATCATGAGGTGGATAACAAACCACATTGGGCCGGCCCCGTCAAACCGCAGAACCACCCTTTTTCCGATCCGGGAGACGCCGGCGACCGTCATCCCCACCGCTTCCTGCGGAGCCGGCGTCACAGTCCGCAAAACAAACGGGCTGCCCAGCCGAAACCCGAGCAGCTCACGTCCAACCGTGTGCCGCTCAAGCGCATCAAGGTAGGCCGCTATGTCGGGCAGCTCGGGCATCGCGAACAAATGCTATCTTGCACGGTACCGAGGGTCACTTCGAATACTCGATTTCTCGGATACGCGGACCACGGCGGAATCCGGGTCACTGACAGTCAAGTTACGATATCACAGCCGGGACATGAGCGAGACCGATCCAGCCGCCAACGCGGCGGCGACCCAGGACAACGAGTCTGCACCACAGGAAAGTGCAGCTTCACCTCGGAACGGCGCATCTGGCGACAGCGATGCCACTCCGAATGACGCCTCGAGTGCCACTTCAGCTACGCAGTCTGCATCCAAGATCGACGCGGCGCTCGACGATCCCGCATTTGAGGCCGTTGACGAACTGACGGCGCACTACCCGGACTGGGCTCGCGATTTCGCGCGTAAGTACTTCACAAAGACGTACACCCAGTTCATACTGCACGGCAACGTGCGCGACCTCGTACCGACGCGTGACGAAAACGACGCACCGCTTTACGAACCGCTGCGATCCTTCCTTGCAGAGGACCTGTTCGCCCCGCGTGACATCGTAATCTTCTACGACAGGTCATCCGGAATCCACTTTAACGACAAAGCCTCGCAGGCCGACTTCAACCGCGCGCTCTCTGGCTACGACACCATCTTCGGAACCGAGTACGCGAAGAAGCTGCCCAAGGACCCCGTTCGCGTTCTGTCGGTCCTCGAAAACTACTTCCGGGTACGCCTTGCTGACGGAAAACGCATTGCCTGCGTCATCGACTACGCCGAGACCATCGCGCCGATGGCTGAGGCATCGATGTACTCAGCCGAAGACCGCAACGTCCTCGTCTTCTTGCAGAAATGGTCGCACGACCCGCTGTTCCTGAGATCCGACTTTACGGTTGTACTGGTCACCGAGAATCTGAACGACCTGAACCAGCAGCTTGTCCAGAGTCCGTACACCGCTGAGCTTCGAATCGCTATGCCGAGCGCAGCCGAGCGGCACGCTTTTGCAGAGTGGTACCTCGGCGGCCGCGAGGAGACGTACAATCAGCGATCAGACGTCACGGTCTCTTCGCTGTCCCAGAACACTGCCGGTCTCGGATACATCCAGCTTCGCGCCATCCTGGCCGATGTCCTGGAGAACAGAACGCGCCTCTCATTCGAAGTGCTCTCCGAGCTGAAGAAAGCCTTTATCGAGGCCGAGGCGTACGGGTTGCTTGAGTTCATCGAGACGGACTACAACCTGGATATGGTCGCCGGACACAAACACGCGATCAAACACCTCCGGGAGGCTGCCAACGCGCTGCGAAAGAACAGGCCGGATGTGCTGCCGATGGGCTACCTCGTTTCGGGCCCGGTGGGCACAGGCAAGACGTTCACCATCACCTGCTTCGCCGGCGAGATTGGTATTCCGATGGTGAAACTCAAGAACTTCCGGTCTCAATGGCAGGGTGTGACAGAGGGCAACCTCGAGAAGATTCTGCATCTCCTCGAAGCCATGACGCCCGTTGCTGTAATGATCGACGAGGCAGACGCGGCGCTTGGCGATCGCGATAACTCGGGAGACTCGGGCGTCTCGTCGCGCGTGTTCGGCCAGATTGCATCTTTTATGAGCAACACGAGCCACCGTGGCCGAATCATCTTCTTCCTGGTGACAGCGCGCCCGGACCTCATGCCGATCGACTTGAAACGGCAGGGTCGTGCCGAAGAACATATCGCGCTCTTTTATCCGGGCACACGCGAGGAGCGCGAAGAGTTGCTGCGGGTTATGATGAAAAAGACGAAGACGAAGTTTTCGATGGACATCGTGCCCGACTCGCTGCTCAACGGTGAACAGCAATTCAGCGGTGCTGATATGGAGGCGCTGATGACACGGGCCAAGTTCCGCGCGACGCAATCCGGCTCAATCACAAAAGAGGTCCTGGAGGAAGTTGTAGCGGATTTTATTCCGCCGACCTATCCGCTTGAGATTGAGTTGCAGACGCTCTCAGCCGTCATGGAGTGTACGAGCAAGGCGCTGCTCCCCGAACAGTATCAGGACATGGACCGCGAAACGATGGTAAGACGGGTCGAAGAGCTGAGACGACTTGTCAAGTAACGCACGGCCCCCCGGAGTGTGCGCACGCAGCAGGATGAAGGGCTATCGGTATGGCGGTAGGTCTAACGGTGTGGCACCTTCATGGTGCTGTGATTTCCGGTGCTATGGTTTCCGGTGCTATGATTGCCGGTGCGATGGTTTCATGATGCGATGGTTTGAAGATGTGACGGTATGATATTGTGCAAGGTTACCGGCACGGTAACGGCCCCGCAGAAAGACGAACGGTTCGACCGTTCAAAGCTCCTGATCGTGCAGCCCGTTGATGTCGACGGCGGCGAAGACGCGGACCAGAGCGATATGCTTGCCCTTGATCCGCGGTTTGATGCAGGTGTGGGCGACTACGTTCTCGTTGCAAAAGAGGGCGCCGTAGTCGAGCAGATCATGGGTGACGTCACACCAGCCAATA
>JAUIJQ010000610.1 GCA_030431165.1 Rhodothermia bacterium
GCGCCGAACGATCAACGAGCGCCGCACGCACAAACGACCGCTGCAATATGTCAACGCTCTGCAGCAACGCCTCAATCGGATCTTTCAGGTTGTGACTCTGATCAAGCATGTACGCGGGCGCAAATCCGGATCCAAACGCATCGTACGCGTCCAGCAGTTCGTTGAAAACAAGGAAGAGCTGGTACGGTCGGATTGACCCGGTGGTCAGATCGTCGTCACCATACTTGCTGTCGTTGAAGTGAAATCCGCCCAACTTGCCGGCGGTGATCAAACGCGCAACAACAAGCTCGATGTTTGTATTCGGGAGGTGGTGCCCGAGGTCAACAAGGCAGGACGCTTTTTCACCCAGCCCTTGCGATAGCAGGTACGAAGAGCCCCAGTCCTGAACTACCGTCGCGTAGAAAGCCGGCTCATACGGTTTGTGCTCAGTGAAGAGTGACCAATCATTGGGAAGACTTTTGTAGATGCGGCGGAGGCTGTCGAGTGTTCGCTCAAAGCTCTTCCGCAGATGCATCTGTCCCGGGTAGTTGCTGCCATCAGCAAGCCAGATGGTGATCGCCTTCGAGTTGAGCGTCTTGCCGACTTCGATCGTATGGATGTTGTGCTCTACAGCCTGGTCGCGCACTGCGGCGTCGGTATGGCACAGGGAGCCAAACTTGTACGACTCTTTTTGCCCGGCCTGGTCCTGGAAGGTGTTCGAGTTGACCGCGTCAAAACCAAGGTTGCGAC
This sequence comes from Rhodothermia bacterium, assembly GCA_030431165.1. Classification (GTDB taxonomy): domain Bacteria; phylum Bacteroidota; class Rhodothermia; order Rhodothermales; family JABDKH01; genus JANQRN01. Next base: position 730 of record JAUIJQ010000610.1, read on the forward strand.
TGGCCGCGTGATCGCGCAACTCGCTGGCGTCATCCGGCTCATCCCACGGAATGTGCAGTGATACGCGCGGCGTCGAACACGTGAGCTGATGCACAACGCCAATGTCGTCCATCTTCTCGAAGACGTTGCGTGGCTGGCCCGGACCCGGAAAACGCCCAAACCTTGTCCCACCCGTACCAAGTGCCCACGACGGCACAGCCACCTCAAACGTCGCAAGCCTTTTTATCACCTGCTCGACATCAATCCCGCGTCGCGCGAGTCTGCCGCCCAGCGCCGCAAAGTCGGATTCATGGTTACCGGCTAACCCGGCGTTGTGGCCCTCTACAAAGTCTTTTCCGAGCATCGTGTCCTGGTCTGTGTTTGGGCGTTAAGGTTCTTACGAGGTGAGGATCACCGTCATCTCTTTGGCGCCGTGCGCGCCGATGACGAGTGACTGTTCTATGTCTGCCGTCTTGGATGGCCCAGCGATGAACTGCCCGTAGCGGGGCACGTCACGGGCGAGCTCGGTATACGCATCGTGCATCGTCCCAACGATGTCGTCTTCCGAGACGACAACGATGAGCGATTCGACGATCACCGGCAACACCCGCTGCTGCATAGCGTCTTCGTCAAGCCACACGGCAGCATTTTCTGCAACGGCTACTCTGCCTGCCAATATCGCAACCTGCACGTCCGCTAACTCGTGGCTGTCTGTGTCGGCTACTTCTCTGGTGTCAGCTCGAACGCCCCTTACGGCCGACACAACCTGGTCCCGGCCTTCGACAAGCTGTTCAACGACGTCTCTCAATTCTGAACGGCCCGACACGCGCAAGCAGGTACCGCCGATCGCTTCGAGCTGAACAGCAAATGCGGCGGGCAGATCATCCGGCGGTGGCGGTCCTGCAAGCTCAGGCAGGACAACGTGCGGCGGACGGTTGGCGCGGATCGCTGCGAGTATTTCATTTCGCGCGCTCACTTCCGGTTCCTCCGGTACCACTCGTTGAAGCTCTCCTTTGGCGGCTCAGGCAGATCCCGG
>JAUIJQ010000089.1 GCA_030431165.1 Rhodothermia bacterium
GCAGTGCCCCGAGCGTCTTCGCACCAATCATGCCGTGGATCGCGCCGGCCGCGACCATCGCTATAAGTCCGCCGATGACAAAGGGCATGGAGAAGCGCCAGGCAGGTGTCATGAGGACGAGGCCGACGCCTGTTACAAGCGTCAGGACGGCGCCGATGCCGGTCAGTTTTCCGACGGTTTCTTCAACAGCGAGCAGTGATCCGATCTTCGCGGTGCGCGCGGCCTGAAGGGCAGCGCTGGTATGCGCGATATTGCCGCCGACGTACGCGATGACGGCAACGATGTGGATGAAGAGTACAAGTCCGGTAAAGTCCATGGCGTGTCTTGTTCGGTTACGTCGGAGAATACGACGTGCGGATCACTCCCGGTAACACGCATCCGGGCGCGTTCCGTTATCTTCGTTTTCCCTCGGGTGTGCTCGCTCGTTGAGCCGGCATTCAGTCGCCCACGTGCTATTGAGCCACGTCAGTTACGTCAGTATGGCTGCCACCTCAGTTATGTCGGATATCCGCCCTGTTCTCGCCCCCGATACCTCGCCACGCCGTGCCGCGATCATCGCAGGCATCGGTTACGTAGTCCTGTTTGTTCTCGCGATTTACGCCAACTTCGTAGTGCGCGAGGGGCTGGTTGTGGCAGGCGACGCCGCCGCAACCGCAGCGAACATCCGGGGATCAGAAGGCCTGTTCAGGCTGGGCCTGGTCTGCTTCCTCATCATTTTCATCGTAGACGTGTTTGTCGCCTGGGCGCTGTACATCGTCTTCAGGGTGGCTAACCGCGACGTGTCATTGCTAGGCGCCTGGCTGCGGATCGTATACACCGTGTTCCTCGGCGTCGCGATCATCTTCTTCTATCAGACGCTGCAACTGCTAAGCGGCGCGGACTTCCTGGCCGTTATTGCGGCCGCCGAGCTTGAAGCGCAGGCACTCGTTGCGCTCGATTCATTTAACTCAACCTGGCTCGTGGGGCTCGCCGCGTTCGGTGTACACCTTGTCGTGATGGGCTACCTGATTATCACGACACGCCTTGCTCCAAAAGTGCTCGGGTACGTCCTTGTCGTATCAGGCGTCGCGTATGTTGTCGACACCATTGCGCACTCGATGTTATCGAACTACGCTGAGTACGCGCTCCCATTTACGATAATGGTGGCTGTGCCGTCAATCCTCGCCGAGGGTTGGTTCGGATTGTGGTTGTTGCTGAAGGGTGGGAAGTGAGACTGGCGTCTTCGGCCTCGTTCGACACGTGACTGGAATTGCCTACCTGATCGCAAGTCCGACCTTGTCGCGCAGCCAGTCGGCCTGGATCTCAAGGTAGCCGGCGGCGGGCTCTGTGGGCGTTGGTCGCTCCCATGTTCCGCCGGTTCGAGATTTCCGCAGGCCGTGGTTGGCACCTTCGATCACGTGCCACGTGAAGTCACGCTTCCACTCCGCGCTGACGTCAGCCAGGTCGCGGATTCCCTGTCTCCACGGCACACTCTGGTCGAGGTCGCCGTAGATCCAGAGTCCCGGCATCGTCAGTTCTGCTATAAACGAGAGCGCGTCAATCCCGGCGCGCTCGGCCGTTTCCATTGCACGATCAATTTCATCCGCCGTCCTGCCGGATGGCTTTCCGTCGGTCAGTCCCGTCAGGTGACTGTAGTAATTCTCTTCCGCAATGGTGACCGTTGGGCCTGACACGATGATTGTAAACGCAACGCGTTCCTTTTCCATTGCAGCCGCGATCGGGATGATCCATCCAGCCTGACTCATGCCCCACAAGCCGGCCTGATCGGCTCTGATGTCGGGTCGCTGTGTCACGGCATCGAGCGCCGCCAAGACGTCAACAGCATAGACTGCCATTGAACTGGAATAGCTGCCCGGATACGTGCCGCCTGACGCGCCGACGCCGCGCTTGTCGTAGACGAAGAAGGCAACCCCCTTTGATGCAAAGTATCGCGCGGCTTCAGTCAAGTAGGCATCAGATCGATCAACGCGGCCCGAGCCGTGTGCACCAACTATTACGGGAAAAGGACCCGCGCTCGACGGCAAGTACAAGGTGCCGACGAGCCGGGTGCCGCGACTTGAGAACGTGATCTCGGTGTCTTGCACAGCAGCTTGGCCAGCGGCGTGCCCGGCTGTGGCAGCGGTCAGAAGCAGCGCGATCAACAGCGCGGCAGCAAGCAGTCTGGGCTCTGTTTGACCCCGCATTCGTCCCCAACCTGGTGAAACACGCGCGCGCCGTTAAGAACTCTGCGCCTCTTCCATCGGTACGTACTGTATCGGCGCGAGCCACGCCCCCTGCGGATCCTGGATCATGGAGAACCGACCAACCTTCTCAATCATAAACGGGTCCATCGCTACCGTGCCCCCGGCTGCGCGTACCTTCTCCACCGTGGCATCGATGTCGTCGACCGTCACGTACGCGCCCCAGTGCGGCGGCGCTTCGCCCTGCGGCGGTATGATCCCCCCGAAACTGACGCCGCCGATCTTTATGACGTGATAGGGTCCCATGCCCATCTCATCCGTGGCGACCTCCCAGTCGAAGAGCCCCGTGTAAAAAGCAATGGCTCCGTCGGGATCGGGGGTGCGTAGCTCAAACCAACTAAACGCACCCGGCGTCTGGAAGTAACTCGCAAAATCAACGTCCGCTTCCTGGTCGCTGTCTGCGTACTGGATCATCATGATGTACGCCCCCTGCGGATCCTGGATGCCGGCGAGCGTGCCCACTCCGACCTCCTTCGGCGGGAGGAAGTTTGTTGCACCAAGCGAGACAGCCTTTTCAACAGCGGCCACGATGTCGTCGACCGTGATGTAGAACATCCAGGCCACGGGCGTTCCCGGCTCGGGTAGTCCCATCATGCCCGCGCACGGCGCCTGTCCGATCCGACAAATTGTGTACTCGCCATCGGGCGGCATCGGCATTACGTCGGATTCCCATCCGAACACCGATGCATAAAACGCGGCAGCGGCCTTCGGGTCAGAGGTCATCAACTCGGGCCAGCTGATGGCGCCGTGGGTCTTGAATGGGTTCATCGTTCTCGGGCGGTTGTACGGACAAAGATGAAGACGACGGGTGAGGGTATAGCCCACTATAGCCAACCCGACGAAGAAAGGAATGCCGAACCGCATGCGTGCTCACTGGCCGCACTGCTATCGCCCGAAGTCGCGCCCTAGTTGCGCTCAGAGACCTGTATCACGTTGCCGTCGGGGTCACGAACCTGTATCAATCGTTGGTTCAGGGGCTCGAAGTGCGTGATATCGGGCGCCTGCCCGGTGGCGGCGGTTACCCGCGCCACGACGGCATCGAGGTCGCTGACATCAAAACCAACCTTGAAAAAGCCGATGTCGCGATTTGCTGATTCAGCTTGCGCGTCCCTGATGATTTCCACGTGCAGGCCCGATCCGACGAGGTTCTCAATGCGCCAAGAACCATCCTCGGCTGTGGCGCCGCCCGCCGACCGCAGTCCGAACATCTGCTCGTACCATGCTGCAGAGGCGCCTACATCCGATACGAGCACTGCAAAGTATTGCGGCGACTTGGTGGCGCCGACGATTGATTCACGTGCGCGGGCTTCAGTGAGATAGGCATCCGCAAATCGGCGACCAAGTTCGAGAATGCCGCCTGTGTCGTAGTGGATGTCGTCGTCGCGCTTTGTCAGGTCATCCGTATCAACAAGCCTCACGCCGGGCAGCGCACGGGCCGCCACCTCCTGCGCCCGGCGAACTGCGTCGAGCAGCAGGAATCGATCTGCGGGCGGATTCACGCGACCGAGTATAAACGGCAGCTCGGGTTGCTGCACGTCGCGACGAAATGCCTCTATCAACGTGTACAGGTTCTCGAAGTACGCGCTGCCCGCCTGCGGAAAACGGGCGTCCCGTTCACCCTGCATCCACAACACACCGCCGAACCGGGCATCGGATGACAGCGGCACGTCAGCCAGGTAATCGTGGAACCGCTTGTAGAGTGGCCCCGCCCCCGCGTTGTTGGTGATTTCAGCCTGTTCGCTGGTCCACTCCGGTGCCCATGCGAGCAACGAGGTTCCACCCACGGCGAACTTCACGAGGATGAACGGCTGTTGCGGTTCAGCGGCACCAAGTGCGTGTGCAAAGCCGACTTCGGGTCCAAAGCGCTCGCGGTCGTTTGGCGTGGCCGGGGCTCCATCAACGTACAGTTTTACGTTCGGTGGCAAGCTCGCGACGTCAGGCGGAAGCTCCCCCGTCAGTCCGTATCCGACCATGTTCGACTGGCCTGCCAGCAACACGACGATGGGTGACTGTGATTGCCCCAAAGTGCGCCCGGCAATTGGCAGCGACGCCAGACACAGGAGCAGCAGTTGCGGGATGACGCTGAATTTGACCACGGCTTGTATCGTCAATTTTGGGATTGGGCAGTCACCCGGCGCTTCTCCATTTCGCCGCGCAAGGCGCGTACGCTCGGATGTTGGTCGTTGTGGGTTCGTATCAGAAGCGCCAGTGCCTCGCGCAGCAGATCGTCGCCACGTCGCGTTTCGCCCGCTGCGTACGCAATGTATGCTCGATCAGCCAGGGCATCGCCAACGTGATGGTGATCCACGCCGTTAACACGAATGTGCATTCGGTGCGCAACCGACACCAGGGAGTCGGCTTCCGCGAACCGCGACTGATCTGCTCGCAACTTCGCAAGCGAACGCATGACAACCGCCACATCCTGGTGTTCGTCACCGAAGAGCTCTCTGCGTCGTTCGAGCGACTCCGTCAGCATGCTGTCAGCCTCAGCGAGTTGGCCGGTTGCGTGATAAAATTCGCCGATCATGCGCATCGCACCCGCTGTGATGGGGTGGTCGCCGTACATCCGCTGTCGCTCGTCAAGCGCTTCGAGGTAGTAATCCTCAGCAAGGTCGAGGTTGCCCTGCAGGTAGTACGTCTCTCCGAGTTCGAGTAGTGTTGCCGAGATGAGCGGCTCAGCAGGTCCCGCCTTGTGACGAAACATAGCGATCGCCTCGATGAACACGGTCTCTGCCTCGGTCGTCTTCTCCATTCTGTTCAGGAGGAGGCCCAACTGGAACAGCGCACGTCCGAGCTCGGCAGAACCGTCGGGGGCGTGATCGCGGTAGACGGCGACGGCCTGCCGCAGCATCGGCTCCGCGCGTTCGTACGCGCCGAGCGCACGCAGAATCGCGCCTGACCGCTCGATCGCGCCGGCAACAAGCGGGTCGTTGTCCCCGCGCAACCGTTTCTGCAGCCGCACGACCTCGGCATTTGTCGCTACAGCCTCATCCCACTGGTTTACGTACGGGAGCATAAACGCGAGGTGTTCGAGGGTGGAAATCCGTGTCTCGTCGGTCAGCGCCCGGTCTGTCGGCGTCTCGTCGCCGCGAGCCTCAAGCGCGTCGAGCATCGTCGCTGCTCGGCGCAGGATCCGTTCGGCACCTTGATACTGCCCGGCGTACGTCATGGCCCCACCCAACCGGTTCATCGCGTCAACAACCGTTACGTCTCCGGCGTCGTACAGCGCCTCCCGCAGTCTGACTTCCCTGTCCAGAACCTCAGCGGCTCGTTCAAATTGACCGATGTCGACATACACGCGCCCAAGGACCTTAAGCATCTCTGCCTGTACGTCTGGCTGGTCTCGCAATTCGTCAGCGCGCGCCGCGCCCCGTTCCAGCAGCTCTCGGGCGGTCGCATCCGGACCGGATGTTTCGCCCGGCGCAGTTGACCGAAACAGATCCATCAAGAAGTCGGATACAGCCTCCGACTGGGCGAGGGCCCGCTCGGTGCGTGCTCTCTCCTGATCCGCAACATGTGCCTGCCAGAGCGCCACGCTCAACCCGCCGAGCAGCGACAGCACAACAAGCGTTGCCGCGATGGCGGCACCGCGGTGGCGGCGCATGAACTTCGCTGCCTGGTAACGCAAGGTGCTATGGCGCGCTTCCACCGGCATGCCGTCGAGATACCGGCCGATGTCGTTGTCCAGCTGCTCCGCTGATCCGTACCGACGTACCGGTTCTTTGCGGATGGCCTTCAGAACGATGTTGTCGAGATCGCCGCGTAGCTGACGTCTATGCCGTTCGGCAGCCGGGCCCGCAACATCGCTCGGTCGAACGGGCTCCTCGTCACAAACCATTGCAAGGATCTCAGCCGTTGATCGGCCCTCAATTTCGAAAGGCCGTTGCCCGGAAAGGAGCTCGTACAGAATGATGCCCAGCGAATACACGTCGCTGGTCGTGGCGAGTGGTTCGCCACGAACCTGCTCGGGGCTCGCGTATTCAGGCGTCATCATCCGACGGTCCACGCGCGTTTCGGGCATGGCCATGTGACTCAGCCCCGGGTTGAGCAGCTTGGCGATGCCGAAGTCGAGCAGCTTGACGTTACCGTCACGCGTCACAAGGACGTTCGACGGCTTCAGGTCACGGTGAACGACCAGGTTCTGGTGCGCGTAGTGGACGGCCCGGCAGACCGAACGAAACAGCGACAATCTTGCGGGGATATCGAACTGCTGCTCATCCGCGTACTGGGTAATCGGTAGTCCTTCGACGAACTCCATGACGAGGTACGGTCTCCCGTCGGCGGTTGTGCCCCCGTCCAGGAGTCGTCCGATGTTCGGGTGGTCAAGCGCAGCGAGGATCTGGCGCTCCGCTTCGAAGCGGCTGACAACATCCTGCCCGGCAATGCCCACTCGGGCTACTTTCAGGGCAACGTAGCGCTTGAAGGGGGTTTCTTGACGAGCCAGATACACGTCTCCCATGCCGCCCGATCCGAGCAGCCGGGAGATTCGGTACGGACCAATCCAGCCTTCGACCGCGCCTGAGGCTGACTGTCGGGAGTCTTCACCCCGTTTGGGATCGTCTGACAATGCGTTGTGCGAGCAGTGTACAACTAAGCCTGCTCCAGACGGTACGGGGTACCGGATAAAGAGTAAAGCGCTGCCGCGGTGTTATTCGTACCGAAGGCTCTTTACGGGGTTTGCCCGCGCCGCCCGTATCGCGTGGTAGCTGACCGTCGCCAGAGCGACCCCCAGCACCAACAGACCGGCAAGCAGGAAGACAAGGCCGGATATCGGGACCCGGTACGCGTAGTCGCCCAACCACATCCGAACGGCGAGATACGCCAGCGGACTCGCAATGACGAACGCCGTGACAACCAACTTCGCGAAGTCCCTGGTCATAAGGAGTACGATGCCCCCGACTGACGCGCCGAGGACCTTGCGGACGCCGATTTCTTTTGTGCGCCGCGCCGTTGTGATCGTTGCCAAACCGAACAACCCAAGGCAGGCGATGATGATTGACAGGATGGTGCCCGCGGTTACCATCCGCCCGAGGCGTTCTTCGTCGCGGTATCGTGCATCGACGGCGTCGTCAAGGAAATAGTAGTCGAACTCCATTCCGGGAGCTACCCGACTCCAGGCTTGTTCGACAGCGCCCAGCGACGCCGCGACGTCACCGCCCGCAATGCGCACCGCGAGTTTGCGGTTCGACGTTGTCGACGTGTTTACGTCTTCGACACCTCGAAAGACAACCTGCGGGGTAACCATCATGGCGAGCGGGGCCACTTCGTTTTGCAGCGACTCATAGTTGAAGTCTCTAACGACGCCGATGATTTCGTGTGGAGGAAACTCAGCACCCGGCAGTCGCTTGCCAAGCGCCTCTTCGGCAGTCCAACCGTACTCCGTTGCAAATGCCTCGTTAACAACAAGCGAAGTTGAGTCGGATGCAAGGTCACCGGAGAATGATCGCCCGGCGACCAGAGCGATTCCCATGGTCTCCAGAAAATCGTGCGTGCCCCAGTTAGCGCGAAAGGTTCGGTACGCGCCATTGCGGTCGGTGTATCCGGCGGATGCCCATCCTTCGTCCAGTGCGTACGCGGCTGCACCAACCGACTCAACCTCAGATATCGACGCCACCGCATCGCGGAAACGTTGAATGATCGGTGCGGCATCGTTTGGAGGAAGCCCCGTGCGCACCACGAGCACTTGCTCCTTCTCGAAGCCGAGGTCGGTGGATCGCATGTAGTCGAGCTGTCGCGACACAAACAGTGTCCCCACGATCATGACGATCGAAAGGGTGAACTGTACAACCACGAGTCCGCGTCGCAGCAGGCTCCGGTCGCCTGAAACCTGGAGTTTGTTGCGCAGCGCTTCGATCGGCCTAAAGCGCGAGAGGACTACAGCGGGGTAGCTGCCGGCACCAAGTGTCAGCACTACAAGCAGTACAGCGATGAACGTAAGCGTCGCTGGTTCAAGCGTGAGGGACAGTGGCCGGCCCGACAGGCCCGCAAAGAAAGGCAGCAGTAGCCACGCGAGAACGAGTCCGATCCCCAGGCTCAGGGTGACGATAAGCAACGCCTCTCCCCAGAACTGCTTCATGAGCTCGCTTCGCCCGGCACCCATCGCTTTGCGTACACCGACCTCCAGTGCCCTGCGAGCTGATTGCCCGATAGACAGCGTGACGAAGTTGATGGCGGCGATCAGCAGGACGAGTCCGGCGATGATCGCAAGGATCATTGAGTAGGCGGGGTCGCTGGTTGGTTCGATTCCTGCCGGATACGCCTGGTCAAGATGAATGCTTGTCATCGGTTGCAATCCGACGCTGATGCCGATTTCATCAGCACGCGGACCAAGCACCTGTTTCAACGTGGCAGCGATGGCGGCATCCGCAGAAGCGTTATCGATTCCGTCGCGCAACAGAACGTAGGTTTCGGGTCCGATGATCGTCCAAGAAAGCAGTGCCTGTTCGCTTGCACGCGTCCGGATATTCTCGAACGGCAGCAGCATGTCGTACTGGATGCTCGACGCCGCCGGCGGTGGCTCTGCAATTCCCGTGACCGTGAATGCGGCGGGTGAATCGGTAACCTGGATCGGCAGCTCCTTTCCAACCGGATCTTCGTCGCCGAAGTACTTGCGCGCCATCTCGGGCGTCAGCACGACGCTGCTCGGCTCGGCGAGCACCGTGGCCGGATCGCCTCGAAGAAGGCGGAAGCTGAAGACATCAAAAAAGTCGCCGTCGACGAGGTGGATCTGTTCGGTGTACCGCGCATCGTCGGGGCCAACAAGGTTCTGAAAGGGCATAACCCGCGTTGAGGCTTCGACCTCAGGGATGTTGTCCTCGAGCGTCGACGCGAGGATGTATTGGGTTACGGTGTAGAAAAAGTCGCGTCCGTCGCCCCAGTCTTCCCGGCCCCAGGCGCGGTAGAGGCGATCACTGTTGTCGTGGAAGCGGTCAAAGCTGCGCTCGTGTTTCACGAACAGCATCATCAGGATGCAACAGGCTACACCGATCGCAAGACCAAACGCGTTGATAAACGTGTGGGACGGATGCTTGAGAAGGTTGCGGACGGCAACCT
>JAUIJQ010000090.1 GCA_030431165.1 Rhodothermia bacterium
CGAGAACAAGGGTGAAGTCACGGGGGTGTCAAACCCTCATCCCCACTGTCAGATCTACGCGACGAACTTTGTATTCAAGTTCATCGAAACGGAGGCCCGCGTCTCGGCCGCTTATCTAAACGAACACGGCCGGCCGCTCTTTCAGGATATCCTGCGCGCTGAACGCGATGATGGCCGACGCATCGTTTTTGAGAATACAAGTGCGGTTGTGTTTGTCCCCTGGTTCGCACGCTACGCGTTTGAGGCGTTCGTTGCCCCGCGCGCCACGCACTTGAGCCTCGCTGATCTTGACGACGCCGAGCGCCGCGATCTCGCTGAGGCCATGTTGTACCTCGTTCGTGCGTACGACGCAATGTGGGGGATGCCGTTTCCCTACGTGATGGCTCTGCATGAAGCCCCCGTTGACGGAAGCACGGTTGACGGATTTCATTTCCACATCGAGTTCCATCCGCCACTCCGCAAGCCCAACTTGCTGAAGCACCTCGCAGGCCCCGAGATCGGGGGTGGAAACTTTGTTGCCGACACCGCACCCGAAGACGGAGCCGCCGTGCTGAGGAATGCTGGCGCATGATCTCTAGTTTGCGGCTCCCCGAACGAACGCCCTGACACGTGTCTCCCGAGTCAATCCCGGATCCTGCGTCAACGGCTGCCGAGCTGCTCGAGCCGCTCCGGCAGGTTCACCGCGTGCTTCGCGACCGCGTTGTTGCCGCGTGCGAGCAGTCAGCGCACGACGCCATGTCTGAAGTCCGCGCTGAATCTGCAGCGGATACGATCTACCAAATCGACCGGGTCAGCGAAGAAGCGCTCGTTGATCTCGTGGCATCACACATTGCGGTCCTTTGCCCCATCCTGTTGGTTGCCGAAGGCCTTGACGAGCCGCTGCCCCTGCCGCTCGGGACATACCCCGATGACGCCCGATTTCGCCTGATCGTTGATCCGATCGACGGCACGCGCGGACTGATGTATCAGAAACGACCGGCATGGATCCTGAGCGGACTGGCACCAAATCGCGGCACCGCCACAACACTTGCAGATATCGAGCTTGCGGTCCAGACTGAAATCCCGCTTGTCAAGCAGCACCTTTGTGATGAACTGTGGGCGACAAAGGGTCGCGGCGCGCACGCCGTCAGACATAATCGGATGACCGGCGAGTCGGTGCCGCTTGCGCTATGCCCGTCGCGCGCTGACACCCTCGAGCACGGGTTCAGTTCGATTGCCCGCTTCTTCCCGGGGTCCAGGGTGGAGACTTCAGCGATTGATGAGGAAGTGATGCTCGCGGCGCTTGGTCCTGTCGTGTCGGGACGCGCGCGTGCTTTTGAGGACCAGTACATTTCATCCGGCGGACAGCTCTACGAGCTCATGGTTGGCCACGACCGCTTTGTCGCGGATCTCAGGCCGACGGTGGAGCCACTGCTGTTGGAGCGTGGCGTCACGCTCGGCATCTGCTCTCATCCGTACGATCTGTGTACCGAGCTGATTGCCCGTGAAGCGGGCGTCATCGTGACCGATCCGACCGGTGCGCAACTCGCATCGCCGTTGACTGTCGACGACGACGTGGCGTGGGTTGGGTACGCCAATCCGACAATCCGGAAACTCGTTGAGCCCGCGTTGCAGGAGGCCCTGCGCAGGCGCCGCCTCATCGCGTAGCAACTGACGACGTAGCAACTGACGACGTAGCAACTGACAACCATGCGCGCAGTTATCAGGGCACCGGGTGTCGAGCTCGATGATCTTGCAGATCTCGTATCACGCATTCGCGCAGACCAGCTTGTCGCACACGACGGGTCACCCGTGTTCGACCGTCGCAGACGCGTAAGTGTTGCCCGCGCACCCGGGCGTCTGGATGTCATGGGAGGGATTGCGGATTACTCCGGATCCCTTGTACTCCAGTGGCCGCTTCGCGAGGCAACGCTCGCTGCTGTTCAGCCCGCCGCTGACGGGCAATTACACATTGAGAGCGTGAGCAGCCCAGGTTCTTGGGTCACGTTCAAGGTTGACGTCGCTTCGCTTTGCGGCCCCGGTGACTCGATTACGGCGTACGCTGATGCCCAGCGCCTATTTGCGGCTGATGAGGCAAATCGATGGGCCGCGTACATAGTCGGGGTCTTCCTCGTGCTGATGCGGGAACGAGGCGCAAGGTTTCCCGACGGCGCACGTGTGTACGTCGAATCGTCGGTCCCCGAAGGGAAAGGCGTGAGCTCGTCGGCTGCTCTCGAGGTCGCGGTAATGACAGCCGTAGCTGATGCCTTCGACCTGCCGCACGATCCGCACGAGCCGCTCGATCCACACGAGCCGCTCGTTCCACACGAAATTGCAACTCTCTGCCAGATCGTGGAGAACCGTGTGGTCGGCGCCGCCTGCGGCATCATGGACCAGATGGCCGTGGCATGTGGGCAGGCGGGACGACTACTGGCCCTGGAATGCCGGCCGGCAACACTGCTGGACCCGGTGACGCTGCCACCGGAGCTGGGCGTCTGGGGAATCGACTCGGGCGTGCGACACGCCGTCACGGGATCGTCTTACACCGACGTGCGCATCGGCGCCGCAATGGGGTATCGGATGATCGCTGAGATCGCGGGACTGCCGGCCACGGCCACGGCAGACGGGCGGATGCACATCGCCGATAATCGCTGGCAGGGCTACCTGGCCAACATCACGCCAGAAGAGTACGAGGCGCGTTTTCGCAACCACATCCCGACGACCATGTTGGGGTCGGATTTCCTGGCCGCACATCACGGTATAGCAGACACCGTCGTTTCCGTTGATCCGGATGTCGAGTACGCCGTAAGAATGCCGACGGCGCATCCGATATACGAGCATGCGCGTGTCCGCGCGTTCGCGGATCTTCTGAAGACCGGTGACGCCATGGCCAACGCCGTTCAACTTGGGCGACTCATGTACGAGTCGCATAAGAGCTACAGTGCTTGCGGACTCGGGTCAGCGGCAACCGACCTCCTGGTGGATCTCGTCGGTGAGGTGGGGGATGCCAAGATATTCGGCGCGAAGATCACGGGTGGTGGTTCCGGCGGTACGGTCGCTGTGCTCGCGTCGAGCGACGCGGGGAGTCTGGTCGACGAAGTTGCGGCTCGATTCGCTGAACGTACCGGTCATGTCGCGCACGTCTTTCGCGGGAGCTCACCGGGTGCTGGTGTTGTCGGTGCGGTTCGACTGGATGTCGCCCAGCCGCAGCATTAAATGGGCGTCCTTGCCTAGCTGTGCGCTGACCGGCGAGCTCCGATCCGCTCAACCACGGTCACAAAGAGGAAGCCGCCGACGATCAGCGCCGCGACACCAAGAATAGCCGAGGCCGGCAACGCCGCCGGTAGCTCGAGCGCGCGGTCTGCGTCCTGCCATGGCCAGAGCGCTCGCAACGACCCGATCATGAGCCCGACGAGCGCGGCCATGGTGGTGTCGTGATACTTGCGCAGCAGCAGTCCGAGTAGGAGCGAGAATGAGCCGAGTCCGGTGATTGCGCCTGCGCCAAAGACGCCGACATACACGAGATCGCCTGCGCTGACTGCTGCGAGGGTTGGTTCGTACAGGCCGAGCACTTCGAGCAGAAAGGCGCCCGACACCCCCGGCAGGATCATGGCGCAGATTGCAACAGCGGCTGAGAAGAAGACGCGCACAAGTGATGGCGCTTCCCCACCCGACGAAGGCAGGCCGGAGAACACAAATGCGGCAATTGCCGCAACGACCGCGACGACGAGCAGCGACGCTGTTGGCTTGGTGATGCGCCGCCAGGGGATGGCGATGGAGGCGGCTACCATACCGAGGAATAGCCCGCGCATGTGGGCGGGATACTCGTCGAGCAGTGTTGGGATAAACTCGGCTGCAACGACAATTGCTGCTCCGATTCCAACAGCGAGCGGGATGAGGAACAGCCACTCCACGCGACGAAGATGCTCGATGCACATCCGGATGTTGCCACGAAGCAGCGACAGGATCGCCCGAAAGCCCTCAGCGATGGATGCCAGCAGGCGCTCGTAGATACCCACGATGAGCGCCATCGTGCCGCCACTGACGCCGGGCACCGAATCAGCGGCACCCATCAGTAGCCCCTGAAGAACGTGAACGACGGGTCGCGGATGCGGGGTGAGCCGTGCCGGACTAGAGTCCGAGCTGCCGCCGGATTCCATTATCGCGGAGTAGGTCGGGGCAGGCGGCGGGTAGCTCCGCGCGTTTTGCCGGGTCGATCAGAATGGCAAGCTTCAGCGAGCGCAAGCTTTCGTCTGTACGGCCAAGAGCGAGCAGCGTCTTCGCCTGCTGTACGTAGGCACCGGCGCAATCGGGCTCCAACTTCAGTACCGCGCGGTAGGCTTCCAGCGCGTTAACGTACCGACCGGCCTGAAACAGAGTCTCGGCGTAGTCGAGCAGTGCCTCGCGGTTGTTTCCGTCGAGATTAACAAGCGCCTGGTACGAAGCAAGTGCGTCTTGCATCCGACCAAGATTATACTCGCAGTCAGCCTTGGCGTACCAGAAATCAGGTACCCGTGGGTTCAGCGTAATGGCGCGCGTGAAGTGCGCAAGCGCGTCAACATGTTTGCCGGTTGTCTCTTCGCAGCATCCAAGTCCGTACCACGCCTCAGCGTAGCTGTCGTCTGCGTCAACCGCCCGGCGGAAAAACGTGATTGCGCTGTCGTACTGATTCAGCTCTTCGTGGGCGAGCGCGATGTTGTAGAACGTCGCGGCGTCTCCGCCCTCGATCTCCACGACCCGCATGTAGCTGTCTACGGCCTCTGGCAGGTTGCCCATGTTCGCGAGCGCATTGCCTCTGTTGTAGTGGGCCGACGCAAACTCATCGTTGATCGCAATTGCCATGTCGTACGACGAAACGGCGCGCTTGTGATCACCGATGCGGTTCAGCACGATACCGCGGTTGTACCAGGCGTCCTGGGAGTACGGGTCGACGTCGATGTGGCGGTCATAACACTCGACGCTACGGCCGTCCTCACCGAGGCGGTCATAGCAGAACCCCAGCTCATACCAGGCTTCGGGATGCTCCGCGTCGATTTCCACACACTGCTCAAAGGCGACTACGGCTTCGTCGAGTTTCTGACGTCGTTCCAGTGTTACGCCAAAGTTGAAGAGCGCTTCTTCGTTACGGGGGTCAATCTCGAGTGCGCGCTGATACGTCTCGACAGCCTCGTCGGGCTGATCAAGCGTGTCGAGGGTAATCGCCTGGTTGATCAACGTCTCGGCATCCGTCGGATTCAACTCGAGGGCCCGCCCGTACGCGTGCAGTGCCTCTTCGTGACGGGCGAGGTTGTTCAGGAGTACGCCGCGGCGAACCCAGGCATCCGACGAAAACGGATGCGTTGCAAGAAGCCTGTCGATGACCGCGAGCGCGGAGTCGAATCGCCCGTTCTCGAAATAGAACGTCGCAATGTCCTCAAGAACGTCTGAGTCGAGATACGCCTCGCCGGCTGATCGTTCGTAAGAATCGACCAGTTCCTGGATGCGACCCGAATCAGTCAGGTCCTCGTGATCATCAAATCCGAAATCGAACATTAACTACCGTGAACTACAGTGAACTTCCGTCAGTGAACAACCGTTGTGTCGCCGGCCACCGATCGGGGCCCGTAGTATACTCGGGCATCCCCCGATTATCAAGGCGCGCCGTCGCGCCGGGACCGCTCAATTCGGTTGCCGTTACAGCGCACGCTTAGCGATGCGCCTGTTGTACATTGACATACGTTGGAAAACCGGATTGTGGCGTTTTTGCGCGGGTGCCAGAACGATGCTGATTACGTTTGAAGGGGTGGACGGCAGCGGGAAGTCTACGCAGATCGAATTGCTCGTTTCGAGACTCGAATCGAGCGGTCATCGCGTTACCCTCGTGCGCGAGCCGGGCGGAACCGCGGTGTCTGAATCAGTACGCGAAATCCTGCTGGACAAAACGCACAGAATTACCCCATTCGCCGAATTATTGCTGTTTTCGGCCGCCCGCGCGCAGTTGTGTGAAGAGGTCATCGGTCCGGCCCTCGCACAGGGACACGTCGTGGTCTGCGACCGATTCACCGACTCGACCCTTGCCTATCAAGGTGGCGGTCGTGGGGCCGCGCCGATAAGCTGGCTCCGTTCGTTCAACGAGCGGGTTACCGGCGGACTCGTACCTGATCGAACGTACTATCTCGCAATTGATATACAACTTGCGCGCAGGCGATCAACCGCCCGACTGGTCGGCGGTGACGGCGAAAGTGAGGACCGGATGGAGGCTTCGGGCGAGGCCTTTTTCAAGCGCGTGGCGGCCGCCTACGACGAGCTTGCCACCGAAGAGCCGGATCGAATCCTGCGGCTTGACGCGACGCTCGGCGTTGACGCAATTCACGCGCAGATCCGGGACGACATGGCAGCGCTCGTCGCGGCACGGAACCGGTCCACCGCGCGACGGTAACGCGGTAAACCCCGAGGCCGAATGCCCGCTATTCCACAGCATCAAGAAGAGGTCCGCGCCGTGTTCTCGCGCTTCCTCACCGAACGACAACAGCGTCAGACGCCCGAACGCTTTGCGGTGCTCGATGCCGTCTATGATACCGAGGGCCATTTCGACGCGGATGAGCTTTCAGCCCGCCTGGCTGCCGAGGAGGTTGCCGTAAGTCGTGCCACGGTCTATAACACGCTTGACCTGCTGGTGGACTGCCAGTTGGTGGTACGGCACCAGTTTGGCGGAAAACACGCCAAGTATGAGAGAGCGTATTCGTACTGGCAGCACGATCACCTGCTTTGTGAGGACTGCGGTGAGGTGCTCGAGTTCTGCGACCCGCGCATCCAGGCGGTGCGCGATATGGTCGGAGAGATCTATCAGTTTGAGATAAAGCGGCACGAACTGACCCTGTACGGGTCCTGCCAGCGGGAGGCGTGCCCGAATCGCGCCGAAACAAAGGAGGCAGTCTAGGTGCTCGTTGTGGCCAAAGGCTGATGAAACCGCAAAAATTGGCCGATAACGGTAACACACGGGTAACAGCGCTGTTGTACGTTCAGGCCTGTTGTACTTTAGGCGCCGTAAGTCCATATTGGAAGGTCACACGGTGTCCAGCCGGCAGCCTCGTCTGTACGGCCCCGCACACATAGCTTGATGAGAACCGTTTCGTTCATCCTACTCCTCACTGTCGCGCCGCTGCTTTCGGCGTTCAGTGTACCGGCAGGTACGCCGACGGCCGCAGTCATGCTCGGTGAGGATGAAGTGCGACTGAAGTACTTCAGGGTTGATGAGCAGG
This sequence comes from Rhodothermia bacterium, assembly GCA_030431165.1. Taxonomy (GTDB): domain Bacteria; phylum Bacteroidota; class Rhodothermia; order Rhodothermales; family JABDKH01; genus JANQRN01. The sequence goes on from JAUIJQ010000090.1 coordinate 7,221, forward strand.
GATCCGAGTTTCTCCTGACCTGGGAGACCGACGTGGAACAGGAGCTGCGTGCCTTTGAGGTCCAGCGAAAGACCGCGTTCTCGGGTGGCCAGTTTGTGGTCGTCAAAGAGTACGAGCCGCACGGCACAGCAAGGCAGTACCTGTTCACAGACGACCAGGTATTCAAGTCAGCCGACACACAGGACATCGTCGACTACCGCCTCGTTGCGGTCTATCAGTCAGGTGCCCGCGAGATACTCGCTTCCAAGTCCGTCAACTACACGTCTACGGCACTTCGGCGAACGTGGGGCAGCATCAAAGCGATGTTCTAGTCGCGTGGCTGCAACGGAAATCATGTCGCCCGAGCGCGTCCGCAGAACGCTGGTGCGCCTGGCCTGTGAAGTCGTCGAACGAAACCGCGGTGCCGAGAACATGGTCATTCTCGGAATCAGGGAGCGCGGCGTTCTGGTGGCCGAACGACTCGCGTCAGAGATCGAGGCCGTGTCTGAGACGTCAATCCCCGCCTACGGACTGGATGTCGCGCCTTACCGTGACGATGCCGATGACTCGGCTGACCGGTCTGGTTCACCGGTAGGCGTTGAACTCGACGTGACCGACAAGAACGTTCTGCTCGTGGATGACGTGTTGTTTACAGGACGTACAGCCCGTGCAGCACTCGATGCGGTGGTCCAGCTTGGTCGTCCGCGATCCATCCAGTACGTCGCGCTAATCGACCGAGGGCACCGGGAATATCCGATTCAGCCCGATTACGTCGGACGCCTCATTCAGACCAAGCACAGGGAGCGCGTCGAAGTCGCGGCTGACGGCACGTTTGTCGTCACTGTGGTCGAATAGTAGCCCGCTCAGTTTCGTGTCGCCGGGTACAGCCTGACGACAAAGCCTTCCCGGACGCGCGTTCCCGGCTCATTGCCCTGGGAGCGAACGGTATCAGCCGGTGAGGAGAAAGCGGTGCTTCCAACGCGCACCGTTACCGATCGCAGGTTCACATCTTTGAGAGCGAGCTCGGCTTCCTGAAGGGTCATTCCGACAAGATCGGGGACAACCACCTGGCGCGACCCGAGTCCGGTACTGTAATAGACGGTGACGGTATCTCCCTGCTTGAGCGTGGCACCTGCCGGCGGATCCGTCCTTGTGACGGTTCCTGAGTGCGGAGACGGGACGGGGTCAGGTTTTTCGACAACCGCCAGACCATCCGCCCGCAAGCGTAGGCCGGCTTCGCGGTACGGGAGATTAGAGACGTCGCGCACAACAACGTCGGGTGTGGAACCGGCGTTGATGGTGAGGTAGACGCGGCGGCCTGCTTTGACCGGAACGTTGGGGAGCGGGTTCTGATCGACGACGGCGTCGACCGGGACATTGGGTTTCAGGCGGCGGACGGTTTCGGTTTCGACTCTGAGGTTGAGCGACGCGAGCACTTGTTGTGCGTCGTTGACCTGCATGTTTCGCACGTCGGGTACGAGGGTTGTGGCGGAGTGCCGCGTGTAGGTTGGCATGATGACGCGGTCGAGTGCGAAGTAGCCGATGGCACCGAGCAGTACGAGTGCGGCGCATCCGGCCCAGAAGTACTGGTTGGTAGCGAGGTCGCGGATGAACCGCCAGATTGCGATGAGGGCGGATTTAGGGTTCATTGCTTGGTCGCGGGCTCGGCTTGGGTGGGCCTGTGTGCGGCGGTTCGGCGGTGGTGTAGGTCGCCGGTGGTCGTGGTGGTGCCGCGGCAAAGATAACGAAGGAGTGAGACGTGCGTTCTTGGGCGCGGTTGCGGTGTTCGGCTAATCGTGCGAAGAAGTGTTGAAGTGGAAACCGAAGGCTGGGATCGGCGTGGATGAGCGCCCGCCGAGAGAGAGTGAGGCAGTGAGGAATCGTTCCTCGACTCGCTCGCGGGATCGGCGCTCGAACCATGCAGCGAAGGCCCGAGGGTCAGACTCCTTCCAGTCGTGGAGCTTCCGGTCGGGCACTTCGATAGTTCTATTTCTTACCTGCAATAAACGTTGCTCAGGCCTGTTTGCGGCCCTGGCGCGCACGCACGGCCAACCCGGCCAGACCCAGACCCAGAAGCGTCAGGCTGGCG
>JAUIJQ010000091.1 GCA_030431165.1 Rhodothermia bacterium
TGTACAACGACAGGACACTCGGCACGAAGTACGGCTACCTCAATCCGTTCTACGACAACGTCCGCACAACCGCCGATGTTGTCATCGACGGGCGCACCGAATCGAACGTTCCCGATACGCAGCTCTCTCTCGAGGGCGGCGCCGTACACTATGCGGACCTCAGCGATGTAACCGACCTTGTCATCGCGATCGACGTGAATCCGTCCAACCAGACACTCATCACGTCATACCGTAGTCGAATGGCCGTTCGGGCGGTACTGGAGCGATCCGGGCAGCCAATCGAGGAAGTAGGCTTTACCCTCGACGGCACCGACTTTGTCCTGAACGGGACCTTTGATCGCGTGCGCCTCGTGATCGTGAACAAGCGCGCGCAGGATCCGCCGAGCCCTGTGGTGCCGGTCCTTTATTCTGCGTCGTGGCAGAGCCAATCATCCGGTCAGATCGTCTCGATTCAGTATGACGACGGCGACCCAAGCCGACAGTACTTCGCGACGTCGGGGACTTGGATTCAGCTCACAGAGTTCACTGTGCCGGATGCTGATCGTGCATCCCTGGATCGCGTCTCACTCGCGCCGTTCTTCGACAACCAGTTCCTTGGAACGACCCAGTCAACGTCTGCGCCACGAGACATTGAGCTGTTGGTGCTCGATGCGACCAGTGGTGTCCCAAGCCTGGCAAACGAAATATTCTCGCTCGAAGTGGACGATCCCCGTCCGTTCTCGGAGGTGCTCACCACGTCGGGCCTTGACCATTTCGAGTTGGACTTGAGTGCCTATAACGCGGAGCTGTCGAACCTTCCCGAAAAAGTCTACATCGGATTTGGCGACACAGGCACCGACGACAACTATACCGTATTCGGGCCTGCGATCAACACGGTTGACGACGTGTCTTTTGTTCGCCTGCCGGGTGAGACGAACTTCTCCCGACTCTGGGGGGTGACAAACAACGATGGTACATGCTGCAACGAACGCGTTGTCCCGGTGCGGGCACACTTCCTCGTTGCCGATGTCGTTTCTGTTGAGCCGGGTGCGGATGTCGCTGCGGGCATCGCCCTTCTCCCAAACTACCCGAACCCATTTGCTGCTGTCACCGAGATCGGTTTTGAGCTTGCAAATCCGGCACCCGTCAGGTTGACTGTGTACGATCTGCTTGGTCGGGAAGTCGCGGTGCTCGCCAGCGATGTCTTTGGCTCCGGCAGGCACACCGTCTCGGTTTCGGGTGACGGGCTATCTGCGGGTATGTACTTCTACCGACTTGAATCCGACGGCGCCGAGGTGACACGTACCATGGTACGTTTGTAACTTCTTTGCCTACGTTTTATCGACAGGACCACCACTCCCGGTAGATGAGCAGAGTTATTCAAACGGGCGATACGCCCGCCAAGCGCCGGCGCATGCACATTCGTTCGTGCGCCGAGGTGCTGCGACTTATGGCGCAGCGACCCGAATTTGACGATGAGTCGCGTGACATGGCTGCCTTCATGGTGTTCAGTTTGCGCGGCATCTACGACACCATCGAGGAAAGCGCCTCGGCCTGGGACGAGAAGAACTACTGGAAGAAGGCGGAGGCACTCCGTCACAAGTGGCGCTGGACCCGCAAGGCCGCCGACGAGATGGAGTCGCTCATTCGCGCGGACAGCTGGTACGAGTTGTCCCACTTCCTGGTGACGCTGATCCCACACTTTTCAGACGTCAAGATATCGGCGATCACGCGCGACGCTGATTGGTGGGTAGGCGCTTATCGGACGCTGACGCGACCGTCGAGATCGGTGGCATCGTAGATGGCGCAGCCCACTGAATTGGCCCCGGGAGTCGTACTGGCTGCTGCGCCGATGCTATGGGACCCAAACTTCCGGCGATCCGTGATTCTGCTCTGTGAGCATTCCGATGAGGGGAGCTTCGGCCTGATCCTCAACCGGCCGCTGCCATTCCAGAGTCAGGAACTCGACGAGATGCTCCATGGCCAGTCGCCAGATTTGATGTTCGGCGGACCCGTACAGCCCACCTCACTTCACTTCCTGCATGACGAGGCTGACAGTGTCCCCGGAGCAGCTCCTGTGGCGGAAGGTGTATTCTGGGGTGGCGACTTTGACCTCATCCAGCGGCTGGCCTCAACTGCCAGCCTTTCAGACCTGGCCATTCGATTTTATCTGGGCTATGCCGGATGGGGGCCCGGACAACTTTCGGGTGAGGTATCGGGCAACGACTGGATTCTGTCGGTCGCGTCGCGCGAGCTTGTCTTCAGCACCGATCCCGACGACATCTGGGCCAGAGTGTTGACTGAGCTCGGTGGTCACTTCGCACTGATGGCCAACTTTCCATCCGACCCGCGCCTCAACTGAGTGGGCAGCCGGTATTGTCTTGTCGGATGATCAAAGATCGCCGAGCTGCGGGCGCACGAGGATTTCCTCAACGACCGTTCGCGGGCTGCGACGATACGCGTCGCCAACGAGGGCTGCGATGTCCTCAGCGGGCATCAAACGCTCTTCCGGGAATCCGGCGCCGTCCCACGATGGTGTCCATGTTGCACCCGGCAGTAGCGTCGTGACGCGAATTCCGGATGAGCGCATCTCCTCGCGCATGACACGCGCCAGACCGAGCAATCCGTGCTTCGCCGCACAGTACGCAACCCCGCCCGGGTACGCCTTCAGCGAGGCAACAGACCCCAGGAAGACGAACATCCCAGACCGACGGTCAATCATACCCGGAGCGAAAGCCTGTGAGACGATAAATGCGCTTGTCAAGTTGACGTCCACCTGTTCGCGAAAGTCGTCAAGCGTTGCCTCAAGGAAACCACCAGGACGAAACACGCCGGCGTTGTTTACGACCAGATCAGGCACCCCGGCTTCGTCGGTGACCGTAGTCGCCAACCGGGAGACAGCAGCCGCGTCGGTAACGTCACAGACGTGAACCGACACGGTCGCAGCCGCCTCACATGACGCGGCTACGGCGGCCAGGTTTTCGGCGTTGCGCGCAACCAGGATGACGTGGGCGTCGGCCTCACGTGACAGCTCGCGGGCGATTGCCGCGCCAATACCCTGGCTCGCGCCCGTGATCAGGAAGACAGGCATTCGCTACCCTCGAATCAGTCGCATGAATTCCTCGCGTGTCATCGGGCACTCGAGAAATTGTCCGCTCATGGCACTTGTCGTGGTTGTCGAATTCTGTTTTTCGGCGCCACGCATCATCATGCACAGGTGGGACGCTTCGATGACAACAGCGACACCGCGGGGCTTGAGGACGCCTTGAATTGCATCGCGTACCTGCAGGGTTAGCCGTTCCTGAACCTGCAGTCGCCTGGCGAACACGTCGACGACGCGCGGAATCTTGGACAGGCCGACGATATGGCCATCCGGGATATAGGCGACGTGCGCCTTGCCGAAGAAGGGCAGCATGTGGTGCTCGCAGAGGCTGTAGATTTCGATGTCCTTCACGAGGATCATCTCGCTGTAGTGCTCGGCGAACAGCGCCTTCTTCAGAATGGCTTCGGGGTCCATGGCGTACCCCTGCGTCAGAAACTGATAGGCTTTCGCTACGCGTTCAGGCGTCAGGACGAGCCCCTCGCGATCGGGATCCTCGCCCAATGCGCCGAGCGTTGTTCGCACAGAGTCGGCAATGCTCCGTGTTACCCCGGCGTCGTACAGATCGGCGCGGGTGTAATGTCCATCCGAACCGTTACTGCCCGTTTCGAATTCGCGAAGCGTCTCTTGTGGATCCTTCATGCTGTGTTGTTCTTCCTCTGCCAAAATCGCTCGACGAGTACACGCTACGCGCCGTAGTACTCGACACTGTTCTTCTCGGTCTCCTGAAGGCGAACCTTGACCAGCCGACCACCCTCGATACGTGGTGCAAGCTCCTGCCAGATTGCGACGGCGAAATTCTCGGTTGACGGCAGAATTCCCTGCAGGAATGTGACGTCGGTATTGAGGTTTCGGTGATCAACCCGGTCAATCACATGCTCGTGCATGAGCTGCTTGAGATACGCCAGGTCAATGACGTATCCCGTATCGGGATCGGGCGTGCCCTCAACGGTCACCTCTAACACGTAGTTGTGGCCGTGGTAGTTGGGACTGTTGCATTTCCCGAATGTCGCACGATTCCACTCGTCGCTTTTCTTCGGATTATGCAGGCGATGCGCGGCGTTGAACGACTCGCGTCGGGTGACTTGTACAGTGGGCATCCGTTTCGGATCAAAACCATACCTTGCGATGGTCAAAAACCATAGAAACGTGGGTTCGTTCCAACGTCGTCGCGAACCACGACCAGCGCGAATGCCAGACAAGACACTCTTTCAGAAGATCGCGGATCGCGAACTGCCCGCAGATATCGTACACGAAGATGAAACGTGCATCGCCTTCCGCGATATCAACCCGCAGGCACCCACGCACATCCTGATTGTACCCAGAAAGCCGATTCCGTCCATCGACGACCTAACGGACGAAGACGCTGCAATCATGGGACGGCTGTTTATTGTAGCCCGGGAGATCGCCGCTTCAGAAGGCATCGCGGCACAGGGATACCGTACCGTGATCAATTGTGGGTCGTTTGGCCAGCAAACCGTGCCGCACCTGCATGTGCACCTTATCGGCGGGCGACAGCTAACCTGGCCACCGGGCTAAGTCCGTGTACCGGGTAGTACGTTGCACGTTGCTTGCCGCCACTTTTCTACTTGTGTGTGGTAGCGCCCACGAGGTGCGGGGCCAGACAACCCCCGAATCGGCTGAGACGTCAACCAACCTTCGCTCGGAGGTCCGACGCGACATCAACCGGTATCGCTGGATTTTCGGCGGCGACACCGTCGTAGACGCCGGGGCCTGGTCGTTGCGCGCGGGGACACAATACTCGTCCGATGCGCTTGTACTTTTCGACAATCGCCTGTCGTTCAGGGACGAGCTATCCATAGCAGCGGGCGCCACCAGACCTCTTGGTGCCGCCTCCCTTCGTTTGCGCACCGAAGCAGACTGGTACAGCCTGAGTCGCGTGCTGAGCGCTTACTCCCGAGGCGGTCTGCGACTGAGCGTCGGTCGCCAGGCATGGCTCGAACCACAGATCGGCGTGGCGCTCGATCGACGCCCGGGCATTGTACAGTCCTCAGCAACGCCGGGACAGGCCCCGCCGCTTCGTTCTGATGCGGGCCCGGCAATTGGCTGGCTCGCGGGTTGGCAAACATCAACCGAGCATTACCGCCTTGCCGTTGACTCGCGCGGTGACGCCCGACGAATCGAGCCGCGACGCGACTACGCCTTCGTCGTGTCGACGACCGCAGCCGGCCGATCAGACGCTACCCGGTGGACGCTGGACGCCGTTGCGTCCAGCTTTCGCCGCGACACGTATGAAGCGGTGTCGTTCCTGAACCGCGACACGCAGGCTTCCGGGTTGGCTGAAACCATTGAGCAGACGACCTCGGATACACTCGGCGTTGCCGGGTCGCTCACCACCCCGATAATCGGACGACTGCATCTCATCGGGACTGGTGGCGTGACCTTCAACCGGCGACGCGTTCGTGGTGGCCAACGGCCAGACGACGCCGTCTTTTTCGAAACAAACTTCGATCGGCGATCCGTAGACCTGGACCTCGCCGCGCGGTACGAAGCCGACAGAGTCGATTTCTCAGTTGGCACGCGCGTCGGTGCTGAGGTTGAAGACAGAACCCTCGCCAACAGGGCCGAGTTGCCACAGGTCCAGGCCGCACAGAAAGCCCAACTGCTTGACCAGGCAGATGCGGATCGCGGCTACTATGGCTTGACCTCGTCTATCCGGGTTGATGTCGGCCGCCGAACGACGTTGCTCAGCGAAGGCCTCGTGCAGCTCACACGTCACGACACGCCCGAGGTAAATCCGGATGACCGCGACGAGCGATCTCTGACAGGACTACTGGCAATCCGCACGCGCGTATCGCCAACGGTAGCGCTCGATTCACGACTGTTCGGCAGTCGATATGAAACGGTTTACATACGAGCGGAACGCTCCGCGGAGAACAACACGCAGACATCACTGCGACTGCAGTCAAACGTCGAGTGGCGTCCATCCCGGGACACACATGTACGCGTCGGACCCGAAGTCCGCGCGACGTACACCGTTGATGACTTCGAACTGGAAGGGCGCGCTCCACGCGACCAGAGCGCCCGGGAGTTCAGGATGAACGGTGAAATTGAACACGTACTCGCCGAAGGTCTCAAGGTAATGGCGCGAGGCTCGCGCAGTGATCTGCGCCTGGGACGGTTTCTGGCGGATACATTTTCGGAGATTCCCATCGATACCCTCCGCGCGACGACGGGTGAGCTTCGCGTCCAGGTTGGCCGTCGTCATACTGCAGAAATCGGCGTGCGTATCTTCGTCAGGAGTGACTTCAACCTCGGCGCACGCGTCTCGCACAGACGGCGCGACGACAATGGAGACTTGCTGACAGACCCCGAGGGCGCACCCTTGTTGTTTACCACGACGCGGCCTGGGCGCGACATCGTCCGCCAGGTTGGTCCCGTCGTCGCGGCATCGTGGAATCTCACCGGGGCCTCGTTCCTCCGCATCGACGGCTGGCTCACGTTCCAACGTCAATACCAGGAGCTGTACGGGTCGCTACCCGAGGCTGATGTCGAGGAGATCCAAAAAGCCGCAGCGAGCGGGCGCCGGCGTACCATTCCGAATGTATCGATGGCGGTAGTCTGGAGGATGTAATGGCGACGGCAATAAGACAATCGGGTGACGAGCCGAAAGCCAGAACACGTGTCGTTGCGGTATCTGGTGGAATAGGAAGCGGGAAGACAACGGTCTGTCGGATTATGCTTGGCCTCGGCGCAACGCTGTTTAACGCAGATGAGGTCGCCAAGTATCTGATGGAGCACGACGATGCACTGCGTGCCGCACTGAAGACGGCCTTTGGCGACGAAGCGTATGGGCCTGATGGCAAGCTCAATCGTATTTACCTCGCGTCCCGGGTTTTCAGCAGCGAGGCAAACCGGCAGCGAATCAATGCGATCGTACATCCCCATGTCGCTGCGGCCTTTCACGACGCGGTTAGACGAGCGCGAGAGTCAGGCGCGCCGCTGCTGGTCCACGAATCAGCCCTGATCACCGAGGTCGATCACAGGGACGAGTTTGATGCGATCGTGATAGTAGAGAGTCCGCGGGACATAAGGCTTCAGCGGGTCGCGCGTCGCGACAGCACGGCATCCAATGCGGTCGCCGCCCGGGCCGACCTGCAACCGTCTGCTGAGGCATATCGCGCCGTTGCAGATTATATTATCGTTAATGACGGGTCGCTGGACGACCTGACACAACGCGTCACCGACGTAGTTCAGGCAATTCTGGATACCGAGATATCCGGCACCGGTCTGAACGACGCGGGGCACGCGGGCGCTCAGGATGGAGGTGTGTGAACCCATGGTTAGCATCAAGATCGACGGGGATCGGGTCAGTGCCCGTGTTCTTGGCCTCCACAAACTGTGGGCGTTCAAGAGCAGGTTCAGCTTCAAGGTCCGCAATATCGTTGATGCCCGGTTTGATACCGGTGTAACCGTCGGGCTGTATCGCGGATTGCGGATGCCCGGTACCCACATTCCCGGGGTCATCGTGGCAGGCACGTACTATCGCGATAAGCGTCGCGAATTCTGGGATGTCGGCCGGATCGAGAACGCCATCGTTGTAGATCTGGAGAATGAAAAGTTTGACCGACTCGTCATCGAAACGGCGGACCCACTCGAAACCGTTGCGCTCCTGACCGAAGCGATGGAACGCTTCGGGCTGAGATCTCCCCAGCCGGGAGAGATGACGAGGCCAATTACATGAACATGCAATCGGGAAAGCCGGAACCCTCCGACCAATCACAGCAGCCCGGGCAAGCACAGCAGCCGGGGCAAGCACAGCAGTCTGGACAAGCCTGGCGGTCCGGACAATCCGCCCCAACTCCTGCAGCCCAACAGATCATTCGCATCGGTTTGGTAACGGGCGTGTTTGCCTTTGGCGCAATCGCCTGGTACCTCCGGGAAAACCAGGAGGTAACATCGGGCGGCGCCGACGCAGACGGCCTCGCGACCATTCTCCCGATGGTGTTCGCCGCCGTTCTAATCGGATCAGCCGGCGTGGTCTTCCTCTTCCGAAGACGACGCCTGGCGGCGTCAACGCCTGCCGAGATTGCAACAACGAATATCGTTGGATGGGCCCTCGGCGAAGGCGTTGCCCTGCTCGGCGCCGTAATCCTCATGCTGACAGGCAACGTCGTCTACTTCGCAGCCGGCGTCGTCTACATGCTGGCAGTGTTCGTCATGTTTCCGGTCCCGAGAACCTGACGGACAAAGTCTTCGATCTGGGTCGCAAGGCGCCCTGTCCGTTTGGGTGCAACGATGTCACCGGCAAGGACGTGATTGTCGGTATCCGCTTCAGCTTCCACCCGCAACAGCTGCTTGTCGCTGGAGCCGAGATCTTTGAATCGGCGCTTGATCATTTCGACGTCGATGACCTGGTCGGCCTCTGAGTACATGACGAGTGTGGGTGTTGTCATCGTCGATAGATCAGCGTCGTCGACAAGATCAACCAGGCTCATCAAGGTGACAATTGCGTCGACGGGGTATTCGGTTGTCCAGTACCGTGCGTGCAACTCATTTGTGGGCTCCCACGAGCGTGTCTCTCCGAGGGCAGCGCGAAGGATCTGTCTGCCCCATGGCCACAGTGCAATGCGCGCATTCTTGTCGGCAACCGCAAAGTTCGGCGAGATCATCACGTGCGCAACAACGTCACGCCGCAACTCGGGCTGCATCAAGAGCCATGTGCTGAGCGTCGCACCAGTGGATGTACCAACGAGGATCACGCGCTCTCCAAGACGGCGGCCAATCTCTACAGCCTCAGCCACATCGTTGAGCCAATCGTTCACCGTGGCGTCCCGCAGCGCTGCCCCGGGACGACCATGGCCCGTCAGCCGCGGATAATAGAGGTTCGCGCCAAGTGCCCTCGCAACGGAGTCACAAAGCGGCGCCGTCTCCTGCCTTGTCGCAGAAAATCCGTGGATGTATACGATTGACAGCGACGTTTTCGTTTGTGCAGCGTCATTCCAGATAATCCGGTGCTCCGCGCCGGGCGTAATGTCGTCGAACCGACTGTCGCGCTGCCGAAGGTACTGGTCCAGATCGTCTGGAAGATCCAGCGGTCGAATCGTAGTATCAGGCGACGGACGTGGTCCGGCGAAGTAGGCAATAACCGGCGCAAGCAACAACAAACTCAGGTAATGCCGCTTTTTCATCGCGAACTGGAATGCAGGAAACTGGAATTGCTCGATGGCCCGG
>JAUIJQ010000092.1 GCA_030431165.1 Rhodothermia bacterium
CCGTTTACGAAAGAGTCGCGGCGCGAAGCGAGCTGGCCGAGAACACCGTGCGCGTCGAACGCGGGCAGACCCTCGACCCCGAGGAGCTGACGGCCCAGCTTTCTGAGCTCGGATTCCAATACGTCGACTTCGCCGAAGAACCCGGTGACATCGCCGTGCGCGGCGGGATTGTGGATGTCTTCCCGTACGCCGGCACGTTTCCGCTTCGGCTGGAGTTCTTCGGGGACGAGGTAGAGTCAATCCGGGAATTTGACCCGACGTCCCAACGGTCAATTTCCGACAAGGCGGTCGTTCGGATCTTTCCGGATATCGACGCCGCCGCCTCGGCAAACGACAATGTCGTCGGCCGGGAAACGCTGTTCGACCACCTGCCAAAAGCGGCCAGGATCATTCTCGCGAAACCACGCGAGGTGTTTGCCCGGGCGGACGGACTCTTCGCCGAACGCGTCGCTGACTACGGGGAGCACGCATCGGAGTCCGAAATCGCCCGTCCCGACCAACTCTACCTGGATCGATCTGCGCTCTCGGATCTCTTGGCGCGTTTTCAATTGGTCGAAATGGCGGTGGGGAGCAGTGACCACCACACGTTGTCGATCGACGCGACCCCGCAGCCAGATTTTAACGGACATCTACAGGTGATGCGTCGGCAGCTCGAACGCGCGAGCGGGATGCACACGCTGATACTCTGTGACTCCAAGTCACAGCGAACCCGGCTCGAAGAACTACTCGAACCCGAGCTCGCAACGGGTACGCTGTCCCTTGCGCTGGGCTCGCTTCACGAAGGCTTTGAGCTTCCGACGCTTGGGATCCGGGTGTATACCGACCACCAGGTATTCAACCGGTACCATCGGCCGTCGACAAAAAAGGCCAGCTTTGCGCGGGCCGGGCTTTCGTTGCGGGACATCCGGTCGCTGAAGCCAGGCGACTTCGTTGTACACGTCGACTACGGCATCGGTCGATTCGATGGGATGCGGAAGATCGAGGTGCGGGGCCGGATGCAGGAGGCCGTCTGCCTGAAATACCGTGACGATGACACCCTTTTTGTCAACGTCAATGCACTACACAAACTCAGCAAATACAAAGGGAAAGAGGGTGCACAGCCAGGGCTGACAAAGCTTGGGTCGGGGCAGTGGGAGCGAACAAAGGCACGCACCCGCAAGCGCGTCAAGGACATTGCCCGCGACCTCATCAAGCTGTACGCGGAGCGCCATGCGACACCCGGATTTGCGTTTTCGCCGGATACGCTTTGGCAGCGCGAGATGGAGGCTTCATTTGAGTTTGAAGACACCCCCGACCAGGCGGAAGCAGCGCAACTGGTAAAAGAAGATATGATGAAGCCCAATCCGATGGACCGGTTGGTCTGCGGGGATGTCGGCTTCGGGAAGACCGAGATCGCTGTGCGTGCCGCGTTCAAAGCCGTGCAGGATGGGAAGCAGGTGGCGGTGTTGGTCCCGACGACCGTCCTGGCGTCGCAGCACCTTGATACGTTCCGCAAACGACTCGCGGACTATCCGGTCAAGATCGAGGCCCTGTCGCGTTTTGTACCGGCAGCCCGGCAAAAAGAAATACTCGCAGCCGCAGCCTCGGGCGACGTCGATATCCTGATTGGTACGCATCGCATCGTCTCAAAAGACGTCGGCTTCAAAGACCTCGGATTGATGATCATTGACGAGGAGCAACGCTTCGGGGTTGCTGTGAAAGAGAAGCTCCGGAAGATGCGAGTGAACGTTGATACACTCACGCTTACCGCAACGCCGATTCCACGAACGTTGCAGTTCTCGTTGCTTGGTGCGCGCGACCTGTCGATCGTCGGTACGCCGCCACCCAATCGCCAGCCGATCCTCACCGAGATCCATGGCTACAGCACGGACCTGATCCGAGATGCGATCAACTACGAGCTGAGTCGCGGGGGACAGGTCTTCTTCATCCACAACCGTGTTCGGTCCATCGAGGAGATGTCCGCTTCGTTGCGTGCTCTCGTTCCCGACGCACGCATGCAGGTTGCGCACGGACAGATGCGCGCAACGCAGTTGGAAAAGGTGATGCTCGGATTCAAGCGTCACGACTTCGACATCCTCGTATCGACAAACATTATCGAGAACGGGCTCGACATCTCGAACGCCAACACGATCATCATCAATCACGCCAACCGGTTCGGATTGTCGGAGCTGCATCAGATTCGTGGACGCGTTGGCAGGTCAGACCGCAAAGCTTTCTGCTATCTCCTCGTACCATCAATTCACGGCATGACGCGAGAAGCAAGGCAGCGCCTGACCGCGATAGAAGAGTTCAGCGATCTCGGTAGCGGATTCAACCTCGCGATGCGCGATCTCGACATCCGGGGCGCGGGCAACATGTTGGGTGCCGAGCAGAGCGGTTTTATTGCGGATGTCGGGTTCGAAACATATCACCGAATCCTTGACGAGGCGGTGCGCGAACTGCGCGCCGACGAGTTCGCCGACTTGTTCAAGGACAAACCCGTCACGCTGCCACCGATGGACACAGCAGTCGAGCTTGATCTGGATGCGATGATCCCGGCCGATTACTTGATGCAGGAGAACGAGCGACTGAATGTGTACAAGCGAATCAGCGAGGCGAGTGAACCGGAGAAGCTGGACGACATCCGGAAAGAACTCGAGGATCGATTTGGCTCACCACCCGAAGCCGTCGACAACCTCCTGGCTGCGTCGCACATCCGCGGTCTGGGCGGCCGAATGGGACTGGCGAAGATCACATTCAAGAACGAACGCCTCTTCCTGACCTTTCCGACACAGGAGCAGTACCCCGCATTCTATCAGCACATCTTTCACCCGCTGCTTGAAAAACTATCGCAACTCAGCAACCGCTACGTCCTGAAAGAATCAAAGAGCGGCAAGCTGCGCGCGATTGTGCAGGAGGTCAAGAGTCTTGACGCCGCGAAGCACATTCTTGCGGATATGATCCCGGCGCCTGTGGCCGCAACCACGTCGGACGGTATCCCGGCGGCGACACAAGATCAGGGCTAGATCGCTACACAGATATCGACGAGATGTTTGCCCTCGGGATGCTGGTGCGGATCGTTCTTGTAGGACTCGTACATCAGTCCGGTCGGCGCCAGTCCGTGCTCTCCCATAAAGGTGAACACGCTTGTCCAGGCCTCGCCGTACTGCCGTGGCAAGATCTCATACGAGGCGACAACGTAGTCTGACTCGGGCAGGTCAAGGAGCTGAACGTCGGCGCTTGGTTTACCGGCAAACGTGTCCGGAAGAGTAAATCCGACACTGATGCGCTGCTGGTCGGGCGGTACCGTTTCCGGATCGTCGTGGTAGACGGTGATCGCCTCCATGTTTTCATGTATCAGTCCCTTTGACTGAATCCAGCCGTGGACGCGGTTGAACAGCCGCTCAAACAGGGCAGTGTCGCCGGCATAGGGTCCGGTGTGCCGCACAAAAGCGAGCTTCCGTTCCGGTAGGCGAACCTTCTGAATATCCAGGGTTGCTTCTTCGGTCATGGCGGCGCCTCACAGGGTAGGTCCAAGGTTGTGGTACACTACCACGTTCGCTAACCGACTGCTCGCGGCGGCACAGGAAAAGTCACTGTCGACTCGTGGGGGATTGTTGGTTTGCGACTACCTCGGCAACGTCGACGCGTTCGTTGGCAAGCGCCGGTGAGGCGGCAAGTGCAGGTCCCCGACGACTGAACGGCAGTACCATCGCCGAAAGAATCGCGACCACAAGAAGGTCAAGCGGGATCAGGTACCACGGCCAATCCGGAAACAGATCAAGCAGCGAAGCCGACGGCGGACGATCCATGATCCACAGGTAGTTCGTGCCCAGCGCCAGGTTCACGAAGAAGACGACGACCGCATAGAGATGTAGTCCGGCGATGCACTTCCACATTGACTTCCAGGTCGGCCGGTATCCTTCGAGATAGACAACCCAGAGACCCGCAACGACGAGGAGTCCGTGACCGACCAGCGTGTTCAGGAAGCGAACGTGCGGGAAAGCAAAGTCGGATTCCGGTGTGATGACTGCCTGCACTGCGCCGGCGATACCGAAGAAATACATCAGTGCATAAAAGCGCTGGTCGCGTGTGGCGAGTGCCCAGATGCTGAGCCAACTCATGATCGAGCACATGTGAAGTGGGAGCTGCCGCCCGACTGACCACGTCCCGTTGACCAGATGCCAGAGATGGTACTCGATGTTGATCCCGAGTAGCGCCAGGACCAGGGCCCACCGTGCGATGGCGCGCGTGCGGTCGGTGCCGAGGGCAGCAACCCGAAGCAGCACGTACCCGAGCGCCGCGGTCATGGCCATGGCAATCAGGTGACCGTTTCCAAAGAGGACGAACTCGTAGGGGAGGGGGTCCTGCGAAAAGTATCGGAGCACGAAGGGGGCTGTGTTTTGAACACAAGGTAGGCCACGCCGTGCGCCGAAGCGCCGGATACCAGCCAATGGTTCTTGACGACCTACTATATATATCGTACTATACGTGTCGTAATCCTGTGGCTCGTTCGATGGCACGTCGTAGAAAACCTTCACTGGCACCGCTCGGAGAATCCGAGATGGAAATGCTGCACCTGGTCTGGGAGCACGGTCCGGCAACCGTCGCAGAGATCCACGAGCGCATTCGGGCCTCCCGCGCCGTTGCGTACACAACCGTGATGAGCCAGCTTCGCAAGCTTGCGGACAAAGGCTACCTGTCAATTGAAAAGAAGGGAACCGCATTTGTCTACAGCACTGCACGCGCGCCCGGCGAAGTCAGGTCAAGCCTTCTGTCCAACATCGTGGAGAAGGTGTTCCGTGGCTCAGCCGCGGATCTGGTCGCCAACCTTGTAGCGAGCGAACAGCTATCCGACGATGAGTTGGACGAGATAAAGCGCCTGGTCCAGGTCGCGACGCGGGACAGAAGGTCGGATGCGGATGGGGATGCGGATGGGGATGCGGATGCAGACGCGGATTGGGATGCGGTCGCGGAGGCAGATCCGCATGAGTAGCGTGCCCCTCGAGAAGTTCGCGTCAATAGGATTATCGACGCTGGGAAGTCTGATCGTACCGACGGTCGTGTGGACGGTTGTAGCACTGGTCATCTGGCGAGCGCTCAAATCCGCACAGATCGGATCGAGCCCCGAAGTCCGCCTCGCCGTTGCTGCAGCGCTACTGTGCGCGTTGCCGCTTGGTATCCTTGGTGGCCACGCGTCGGGAGGGTTATTCCGGATTGACGTGCTGCTCCCGTCAACCGGTGTCGCGACCTTGCCGACCAACCATCCGCCCGCTTCCGCCAATCGCAAGAACACGGGCAGCATTGCTGCTTCGTTCGATGACGAACGCGCCGCAGGCCCGGGGACAGCGGATGTCTGGAACCGCGGTATCAACAGCCGTGAGAGTGTTCGGCGCGCCGATGAGCCCCTGACTACAACACGACCGACGTCGGCGGTAACACCCGCACCCGCGGCTTCGCGAAATGTGCAGCTCCTCCTGATCTTGTGCGGGATCGTTGGCTTGAGCTTGGTGGTGCTGTGTGTTATAGCCAGCATCAGACTGCTCATTCAACTACGCGGACTCCGCAACATTAGGCGGAACGCGCACGACGTCACCGACGGCGAACTGTATCAGCTCTTTCGATCGATAGCCCGCGACCTGTCAGTGCCGGTCGCATCCGGTGGTCGGCACCGAGCCGCGACGAATCAGCCGGGGCGCGTCGCGCTGTGCACGGCGGATTCGGTTGACTCCCCGCTCACGTTCGGACTGCTACAACCGATTGTTGTGCTCCCATCAAACCTCACAGAAGACGCTCGGGCAGTCCGCGCGGCTTTGGTGCATGAGCTCAATCACGTGCGCCGCGGTGACTGGGGACTGCAACTCTCGCTCGTCTTGTTGACGGTCCCATTTGCGTGGCACCCACTCGTTGCGCTCCTATTGCGCGAAGTGGCGTGTGCGTGTGAGGAGCGGTGCGACAGAAGTGTGCTGGACAGCGGAGCGGTTGCCTTACCAGACTACCTCGGGATCTTGATCTCGATCGTTGAGACGCGCGAGGCAGTGCGAACGTCGTCGCAGCTAGTTTCACTCCCACGACTGACGCTGGGCGCAACACAGTCAATGCTTAGAAGGAGGATAACATCAATGCAAAGCAGAGTGAGTCGAACCCACCCGCTTATTCCGCCGGCACTCGCAACGCTTGCGCTGGCCATCCCGGTGGTCCTTGCCGCCTGTAGTACACCAGCGCCGCAAGGTAGTGACTCGACAAGCAGTCAGATCACTGCCGTGAGCCAGGAGTCCGTCGCAGCGCTGGACGTAAAAGTGAAATACCTGCGTGAGGAGTACGTTGCGGTCAGGCGGGAAGTCGGCCGCCTGAGGCAGGAGGAGCGCGACGCCACGATCGCTGATAGCAGCCAGGCATATCTCAGTATGCTGAGGGCTGAAGCAACGTTTGAGGGTAGGCGGTCAGCACTGATTGACGAACTGCTCACAGACGCGATGCGCGAGCGCGAATACATGAAGATGGAGCTCATCGCAAAAGAAGCGCTCTAGCCGCGCCGGCCTACTTCAGCGAGGACCGCCAGAGGTCGAGCTCTTCAGACACTCGTGTTCGCAGCGCCTCCGGAGCAAGCGCTTTTGCGTGACGGCCAAACCGCATAAGCCAGTTCGCCACGTACCCCACGTCCTCAAACCTGAACGTCACGTGGTGCCACCCATCAACCACTGACTCAGCCTGGATGCGCGCCGGCACCGTCCGCCGCGCACGCGCATACGCCTCGGCTGAGAACGCGACCTCAAACTCGATCGTGTCGGTCTTGCCCCGGTCAGCGAGCAGATACTGTTCAAGATCAAAGTCCCTCGGCGCCTCAAACGTCTCGTTCAAGACGACGAGTTTGCGAATCCGGTCCAGCCGAAAGTTGCGGATCGCCCCACGCAGGTGATCGTACGCGACCAGGTTCCAGTGGTCGGTGTAGTAGACAAGCCCGAGCGGGTCGACCTGCCGACGCGTCATCTCGTCGCGGCTCGCGACGTGGTATTCCAGCAGCAACCGCTTCTGCTTCGAGATCGCCTCGCCGATGCGGTACCACTCGCCTTCATCAGACTCCTGCTCGCGCACCGCGCTGAGCCAGTAAGGATCAAGAACCGTGTGCGACAGCATCCGGTCGATGAAAACCTTCACATCCGAAGAAAGAACCGAGCGAATTTTGAGTCCGACCTCGTCGGCGTCAGCGCGGAGTGACGAGTCAGACTGCAGGCGCATGAAGGACACGCCGACAAGCAGCGTTGCGGCCTCGCGGGCGGTGAGCATCAGCGGCGGCAGCTGATACGAGTCGAGTATTTCGTAGCCGCCGGCGTCACCATACGTCAGCGGAACGCCCGACTCCGTCAGTGCCCGCAGGTCGCGAAAGATTGTACGACGTGAGACTTCGAAGTGCTCAGCAAGATCTCGCGACGACAGGTTGGGTCTGTTCTGAAGGAGCAGGATCATCCGAAACAAGCGGTCGGATCTGCTCTGTCTTCTTTCCTCGTTACTCATACCGGTTTGTCACTGGGCGGATTGTCCAAGATACCGCCAAACAGCGGCAGCTCCTCATAGCGGGGAGGGACCCTGAAGTGGTTCGTGGCAAGGGGCTCGATGTCTGTCGCAAGTCCGAGCTTGCGTCGCGTGTTGTGAAACAGCTCACTGAACAGGCGCGCCCACTCGCCCTCGCCGCGCATGCGGATTCCCCACCGTGGGTCATTGAGGCGCCCGTCGCGCAGGTCCTCGATGCGATGCAGGATTCTGTTTACACGGTTGGGATAACACCGCTCGACCCACTCAACAAATAGCGGCGCTACCGGACCGGGCAGCCGCACCACGATGTAATTCGCGACGCGCGCACCGGCATCAGCAGCCCTGCGCATTATCTCCGGCATCTCTTCGTCGGTGAGCCCGGGAATGATGGGCGCGATGTTTACGCCAACTGAGACGCCTGCGTTTGCGAGTGTTTCAATTGCACGGAGCCTCGCAGCCGGCCGGCTCGTGCGCGGCTCCATGTTGTTGATCACGTCATCTTTCAGGCTCGTAACCGAGACCGTCACGTGTACGAGGTTTTTGTCCGCCAGCGAGCGAAGGATGTCCACGTCACGTGCAACCAGCGCGTTCTTCGTAATGATGCATACCGGATTGCAGAACGCGTCAAAAACTTCAAGGCAACGCCGCGTCAAAGTGAGCTTTCGCTCAGCCGGTTGGTACGGGTCGGTATTGCCGGATACCAGGACAAGCTGTGGCTGCCACGACCGCTTTTTGAACGCCTCAGCCAACAGCTCGGGCGCGTCGTGTTTTACGACGATCTTGGTCTCAAAGTCGAGTCCCGCTGAGAATCCGAGGTACTCGTGCGACGGACGTGCGTAGCAGTAGATGCAGCCGTGCTCACATCCGCGGTAGGGATTGAGCGAGAACGTAAAGGGGAGGTCGGGACTCGTGTTCGTTGCCAGAATTGATCGTGACGTGTCGCGGATGTACTCGGTGCGCACGCCGCGAAGCTCCTCTTCATCGAGCGCCGCGGGGTCTTCTTCGGTGTGGAACTTGTCGAACCGGTTGGCCGGATTCAGTGCGGCCCCTCGGCCCCGACGTGGGAGCGAGGACATGGCGGGGGTCTCAGATAGTTGCTCGAACAGCGGGCACAAGATATGTGACGCACATATAATACACACATCTTTGTGACATCGCCACCCCCTTGCATGAGTCCCGGTGCGCGACCCATTTTCGGCTGCGTCCATGAACACCTCCGAGTACCCGCCCCATGTTTCGTCTAGCCCGAATCACGGACATAATCCGGCGCCTCGATCTAGTCGCCATCGCTGTCGAACTGCTGATCGTCTTCATCGGTGTCTATCTCGCCTTTCTGCTGGCCCAGTTTGACCAGGGGCGCAGAACGGATGACAGACGCGACCGCGTGCTCGATCTGCTGAGGGAGGGCGTGGTGTACTACGAAGACCTGTTTGCCGGATTTGTCTTGTACCACAACACGCACAATGCGTCATTCCGGGAGGATCTGGAGAACGGCCTGATTCAGGACTACTCCGAGCAGTCGTACGTGGCGCCGCAGTATCCGATTGAGGTCGTGAATTACTTGATCACATCGGAGAGCTTCGACGTGTTCGACGTTGAGCTATACCTGCCGCTGACTAACTACGCCAACGCACTGGAGCGCATTATGTACGTAGAGGAGAAGCTTACTCGGCTGGCGGAAGGCTACAACCCGGCCGCAGCAGCCAGTGGTTCCCGATACTGATCGCGGGCCACTCGAGCACGCTGACCGCGGCGTCGG
>JAUIJQ010000093.1 GCA_030431165.1 Rhodothermia bacterium
ATGCCACAATGGCTGAGGCGCATCCGTTGCGGATTCTGATCGCCGAGGACAACCTGATCAACCAGAAGGTGGCCCTGCGACTTCTCGAACGACTCGGATACACTGCCGACGTGGTAGCAAACGGGCTCGAAGCGCTGGTATCCGTTCGACATGTTGACTACGACGTCGTGCTGATGGACGTCCAGATGCCGGAGATGGACGGTCTTGAGGCAACGCGTCAGCTCTGCAAACTGTACGAAAAAGACAAGCGCCCGCGAATTGTCGCGGTTACCGCAGACGCACAAGCCTGCGACCGCGAGGCCTGCTTCGACGCTGGTATGGACGACTACCTGAGTAAGCCAGTACGGCTTGCGCAGGTTGCGGAAGCGTTGCGTCGTTGCCACGCCCGCCCCGGTCGTAAAGGAGCGACCGCCGAGACAACAGAGGCAAAAGCACCGACCAAGCCAACCAGGCAGCCGTCGCCAAAGCCCGTTACAACGGATAGCCAGTCAACAGTTGCGCCACGCCAGGCCGACCAGGTCGTAGCAGAGACCGACGCCGTCGTCAACGATCCCGTGCCGACCGGCCGCGTGCCCGCGGACTCGCAGGTGTCTGAGTCGGCAAAAGACGAGGCGCCAGCGAACGATGCAGCAGGCGACGGGACGGCAGACACGTCAGCAGACGAGGCAACACCTGTTGACGTCGCTGCCGATGACGCTGCGCCCGCAGTAGCCTTTGAGTCAAACGATGCGCCGGCCCGGGAAATAGAGGACGCTAGCGGCGCGCGCGCGCCGGAAGAGGCGCTGGCATCCGAACATGCGGAGCCCGAAATCGCGGAGCCCGACCTCAGGCTTCTGGGCGAAGATGACCCCGCGTTTCTTCGAGAGATCATCGAGTCATACCTGGAACTGACGCCGCCGATGATTACCGACCTGGCGCGTCACGTGCGTGCGGCAGATCGCACCGCATTGAGTCGCGCGGCACACAAGATCAAGTCTTCGTCTGCGCAGGTTGGTCTGTCGGAGTTTGCGAAGTTGTGCTCGACGCTCCAGGACACCGCCGATTCGGCAGATATGACAAGAGAGCTGCCGGGCCAGGTAGCGTCGATTGCCAAATCGTTCGATCAACTCCGTCCCATCCTTCAGCGGAAGATGCAGCAATTGGACGCCGGGTAACTCGCACGCAGGGTAAACCGCACGTCAACGCTTGCTCGTCACCCGCCGGGCATAGGCAGCGACACGTGTAAGTGGTCTGCCGTCCCTACGTGCCGGATCGTCGTCAGCCCGATCGCGCGAAAGTACGACGCGACGAAGAAGTTTCGGACTCCGCTCCGTCGCAGCGTCCGAAGATCAACAGCGTGTACGTACCCGTCGGCCTGCCGCAGATGTAGCGAGCGTTCGTTAACGGGCAGTCCCATTCGTTGGTAGTCGGCCGCCTGCCTGCGCATGTCAGTGACCACGGCACCACGATCAAAAACAACAAGGACCGCAAGAGACATCCGCAGAAGTGGGTGTGTTTCGCGATAGGTTGTGCGCACCTCATCACTCTTCACGTTTGCGGCCGAGATGAAGAGCAAAGACCAGATCGTGAACGCGCCAACCAGGACTACGGCTGCACGTGAACGCGACAGCGTTACAAGTCTACCAACCCCCAGCTTCACGGCGAGGTACCTGACGTAGACCATGATCACGATCGTCGCGGCACCCACGCCACACGTGATAGCCAACCACTGGTTCACACCGTAGTCAGCGTACAGCGCAATGGAAAGCCTCAGCCAGACCACAAAAGGAAGTGCGACGGCGAGGACAACGGTTAACAGCACAACAGCAACAACCGCGACGATCCGACCGGCCGACATTGTACTTCGTCCGCCGGCCCGCCGGGTACGCTTCCCCCGAGAACGCTGCATGCGTCGCAGCGCCTCATCAATTCGATCACGGGCATCAGCCGCGCGGCTTCCGTATGAAGACTTGGATTCCCTTCTCTTGTGCGCCATGTCGGGTTGTACGGCTGCATCGCGAGGGGTTTCGGCGACGTCAGCCCACCGGCACGCACTAGTTCGAGAACACGCGTGACGGGCAGGCTAGTCCAGTGCCAACGAGAGTTGAACCCGTAGCGTTCGATCAAACGTAGCGCCGATCGGGTGATATCCGACACGATCATTAAGGACGTTCTCGAACCCGAAGGTCAGCTGCAGTCGATCATCAGCAAGCGTCTTGAAGAACGTGAGGTCCCACCGGAAGAACCCCGGCACGCGCTGCGAGAAACTCGTCTGTCCCTCGATCTCCCTGTAGTCGGGCCACATCGTCGACGAATAGTGATAAACGGTGCTCTTGATCGCAAACGAACTCGCAATGCGGTGTACTGTCGACAGTCTAATCTGTCGGCGGCTGACCGTGGCAAACGCGTCGTAGAAAAGCTGATTCCCCTGCATCACTGACTGATACGAATACGACACAACCACACTGGTCCGTCCAATTTGGGCGTCACCACGGGCCCGCACCCCGATCGTCGACCCCCACGACTGACGGTACTGCAGATTCGCGACGACAATCGCGGTTGTGTCAGCAACGATGTCGCGATCAGGGAGTAGTTGGCGCGAGAAGTTGCGTCCGATAGCGGCGATCTGCAACGACCGCCCGTCGCGCGGCGCCCACGTCCACTGCAGATCCGCAGAAGACAAAATGGGGGTCGGAAGGCGATCAGGCACGGTAACCGTAGATCGCTCGTTGAGGCGCAGGCCACGCGAAACCCAATAGGCCATCGGACTGATGTCACTGGGCAGCGCACCGGCGTACGATACGCGTGCGGCAATTCGCTGGCTCTGCCAAATGGCGGTCCCGGCTGACAAGACAATACCCGCCGATCTCGCCGCACCACCCGCGGCCACAAAGCCTTCCGTGTTGGTGGCAATACGACCGACACGGCGATCAACACCGACGGATGCGCGTGCCACATACAGCGCCTGTCGTGCTGCCAGACCAACATCTGACTGTACGCCCGTGTAGTCGATGGCGAACCCCGCGTCCCAGATCACCGACCCGAACGACCTGCGTGCAGCGACGGACGCGCCGGCAGCCTGCTCGTCCCAATGAAACGGAATACGTGACGCAGACTCCTGGTTTCTTACCACGCGCTTGGATAGTCGGCTGCTCCAACGCCAGTCCGCCCCCCACTCACGTGTATTGGCGACCGCCGTTAGTCCCGCTCGCCGGTACTCGGTTGGGACTTCTCGTCCAATGTTCTCGGACAGGAGCATGTCGTTGAATGTTGCACCCGAAACACGAACCGAAACGTCACCGTTTGGCAGGGCGGATTTCAGCGCAAGGAACGGTGCAAACGCGCGCACGACGGGCGTTATCGATTCGTCGAACGCATCCAGGTTTCGCTCGAACACAGCGGGATCTGACGGTATGATCTGGTTCATCGTCATACCGCCCTGAAGATCGACGCCGGAGTAACGCAGGCCGCCCTCGATGCTGACGTCGGGCCCTTCTTTGTCTACGTTCTGGTAGGTGCGTGCGGCATCGGTGTAGCGAAACGGACCAGGATCACCGGTTTCGTTACCTGCGGACACCGTTGAGCGCACAAAGCGCTCGTTCTCGCTCGTCCGCGTCCAGATCTCGATGACGCCGCCTGACTCGAATCGGCCATTGCGAACATGGGGCACGTCGTGGACAACGATTCGGTCGATGGCTGATATGGGAACGCCGAGCGTATTCAGCGAGTGCGCGTCGAGCACACCGTCGTCAACGGAATGCCCATCAATCTCGACCCGCCACGTTCGCTCACCAAGCGCCGACAAGCCGTTAAATGACGGCGTAGTCGTAAACCCATCGACGGTTGTAAACCGCGCCCCATCGAGCATGATGAACAAGTTGCTCAGGCGTGTCAGTCCCGACAGGCGCAGTTCATCGCCGCTGATGGTCTGCACAGACAACGGCGCGCGCACGACGTGCTCCTGTGCAAAAGCCGGCGCGCTCCAGAAGACAGTGGCCAACACAACTGACGCCAGCGCGACTGACTTCGCAGTTGCCCGCCCTTTGCGGCTCACGCCCTTTATCTCACGCGGTGGCCTCAATTCAGAAACCTCCGCAGCCAGCCTGGCGCGGGAAAGTCGTACTGGAAGCCCACGCCGGCGAGCACAAAATCAACGGGTGTGCTTGTGAATGCGTGCTGCCATTCGGTCCACAACAGGACCTGCATGTTGGAGTGAACCGCCGCCGAGAGGCCCGCGCGTACGCCAACGGCCAGTTCACTTTCACTGCGACGAAACGAGACCGGCTCGTCAACAAACGACATATACATGCTCCCGGCAGCCAATGACGCCTGCGCGCGCACCGGACCTGCGACTTGCATCGAACCACCCCATCCGACATTGACAAAGGCAGAATTGATGTCGGTCAATTCACTGGAGTGAGCATGAATGGCGCGAACAGAGGCCCTTATTTCGCCAAAGTAGAACGGCATGGCCGCAGACACATCGATGGCGGGTGTCGTATCCCACGACCGCTGAAAGTCCGATGACGCGAAGTCCTGACTGATGCTTATGGAGATACCGACCGTCGAAAAGGGCTCGCGACCCTGAGCGGCTGCGTTCCCGAAAGGAATTACGGTCAGCGTGACGAACGACAGCGTGATCGCCACAAGCGCCAGGGAGCGCGGGGTCGTATG
The DNA here is from genome assembly GCA_030431165.1 of Rhodothermia bacterium. Lineage (GTDB taxonomy): Bacteria > Bacteroidota > Rhodothermia > Rhodothermales > JABDKH01 > JANQRN01. The sequence goes on from JAUIJQ010000093.1 coordinate 4,654, forward strand.
TGACACGCGCTTGCGCTCCATCTACTGCAACTCGATGTCGCCGTATGAAATCAGCTCACCGAAGACATCCATCACGAACAGTCGGTGTAATCCCGCCGGACCCAACTGCGCCGGGTTGATCGTGACCGTGTACTGGCCGGGTCCGCTTATTCCGGCCGACTCGCCGAGTGGGACAAGCCTTCCGTCAGCATTAAATGCGCGCACATACACGCCGCCAGAGAGCTCGTCGAACTGCAGCACGCGGAACGGTATGGTGACGAGGCCCGCCGACACCGGATTGGGGTAAGCAGGATCAACGGTCACGCGGCCTACAAAAACGGGGGCAGTTCGCCAGTCATCGGCATCTTCCGACAACTGGCCGCCATTCTGGTCGGTGCGGGTAATGCCGGAAGGCTCTGCCTGCGCGGCATCGACAAACTCTCGTTGCAGGTCAGCCGTGTCGCACGCCGGTGTGAGGGCGAGCGCAACAGCAAGAAGGACAAGGCGTATATCGACAATCCGCATTATTGGCTTGCAGGGAGACCGAAGGCTGTGGGACAGTTTGCGTACCGGCGCAGTAAACTGTACGCCGGCGGCAAGTTGTTCCTCTCCCACACGGTTTGATGCAATCTCCAGGCATGGTGCAATCCCCGTGCCTTTGCGGTTATACGCATTAGAAATAGTCGCATGGAAGCCCACATTGAAACCGTTGATTTGCAGGTGTCGCTGAGTGGCAGGCCTGTGCTGGATGCGGTTTCCATGCGGGCTCCGGCTGGGTCCTGGGTCGGACTCATCGGACCAAACGGTTCAGGGAAGACAACATTCCTGCGCACGGTGGCGGGCCTGTTGCCATACGCCGGGTCGGCCCGGATCGCCGAGCGGGAGGTCTCAACGTGGAGCGTCAAAGCGCTTGCCCGCGCGCTGGCATTTGTGCGCCAGTCTGCATCGATGTCGTTTGACTTCAGTGTGTCTGACTATGTACTGCTCGGTCGCATTCCATACGGTGGGCCACTTCGAGGTTACTCCGACGACGACATGCACAAACTGAACGGCGTTCTAGGCGAAACCGATCTACTTGAACTGGCGACCAGATCGATCCTGGAGTTGTCGGGTGGTGAGTTACAGCGTGTTGTTCTTGCACAGGCCCTTCTGCAAGACCCCGATGTGCTCCTTCTGGATGAGCCCACAACTCATCTTGATGTCGAACATCAGTTCCGGATTCTCACGGTTGTCGCGCGGCGTGTTGCTTCTCACGGCCTGACCGTGCTGTCATCATTTCACGACCTTGAGCTCGCCTCCCGATTCGCTGATCAACTCGTCGTACTGAGCGGCGGATCGCTGGCCGCATCGGGCGCACCCACCGAGGTGCTGCAACCCGAGTTGCTTGAGTCGGTATTCAGGATGCGTGCATCCGTTGGAGCCAACGAGTCGCCGGGCTCCGTCAGAATTGCTTATCACGGCCCCGCACGTTAAAACCACGCACGCTCCACCAACACTCGCGAAACCGAACCTGAATGAAGATCTACACGCGTACCGGGGACTCTGGATCAACGGGCCTCTTTGGCGGCGACCGGGTGGCCAAGGATCACCCGCGACTCTCGGCTTATGGCTCGGTTGACGAGGTAAACTCCGTCATCGGCTTCGCTCTTTCTCTTCTACCTGCCGACACCGCGCAAACCGCCAACCTTCGGGATCTGCTCGCAAAAGTGCAGCAGGATATGTTTGTGCTCGGCGCAGACCTCGCGACGCCCGAAGGGGCGCGGCCGGTTGTCCCACGCGTGTCTGACGAACACATTACCGAACTTGAGCGCGCGATCGACGGGTTGGAAGCGGAGCTTACCCCGCTGCAGAACTTCATCATTCCCGGTGGGCATTCGGCCGGAGCCGCGCTGCATGTCGCCCGAACCGTTTGCCGACGCGCAGAGCGTGCCGTCGTGACTTTGGCGAAAGAAGAAAATGTCGATACCCTTGTAATAAAATATCTTAACCGGCTGTCTGACCTGCTATTTGTTGCAGCGCGCTGGGTCAACAGCCGAATGAACGTTCCCGAAGTAGCCTGGAAAGCCCCGTAACTGTAACTTGGCGGCCCGTCCGAATCGGCTCCTGCCCTTTCGGACCGAACCAGGCGTCACCTACTATGCTATTTCCCAAGCGGCCATTCGCAGTCGCCGTTCTCGCGACTTTCCTCGGCGTGTCCATCTCTGCGTGCGTTGAATCGGTACCGCCCGAGATAGTCGAAACAGAGGACTCGCCAGTCGATGGGCACATCGTCTTTGCCTCAGTGGACGAGTACGGCTTCGACATGTCGGGCACGCACGTTACCGAGGGAAGAATCAAGCGTAACCAGACTTTTTCGGATATCCTGCAGGCGCACGGCGTGGAGTACCCGGTTGTCCACACGCTGGTACAAAACGCCGACACGGTATTTGATCTTCGCGGAATGCAGGCGGGCAAGCAGTACAGGATCTACCGCGAGGGTGATTCGACCGCAATGCCGCTCGCAATGTTATACGAGCACACGTCCGTCGACTATGTCGTGTTTGATCTGGTCGAACCCTACGGCGTCCATCGCGAATCCCGTCCAGTCCACATTACTACTCGTCAGGTGCGTGGCTGCATTGACGGGTCCCTGTACGAGTCACTCGTCGAGCGCGACGTAGACCCAACGCTCGCAGTCTCCCTCTCAGAGGTCTTTGCCTGGCAGATTGACTTTTTCCGGATTCAGAAGGGTGACTCGTTCAACGTCGTATTCGACGAACGCACCGTGGGCGATCGAAAGATCGGAGTTGGAGACATCCACACCGCTTACTTCCGGCACGCAAGCAACGATTACTACGCGTTCCACTACCCCGAGGAAGGCAACCTCGCATACTTCGACGAACAAGGTGGAAGTCTCAGAAAAGCATTCCTTCGAGCACCGGTCAAATACAGCCGGATAAGCTCTCGCTACTCATCCAGCCGGTTCCACCCCGTTCTTCGACGGCGCCGTGCTCATCTTGGAACGGACTATGCCGCGCCTCGCGGCACCCCTATCCTTTCAACAGGTGACGGAGTCGTCACGGATGCGTCTTATACGCGCGGAAACGGCAATTACGTAAAGATCCGACACAACGGAACGTACACGACCGGCTACCTGCACATGTCGAAAATCGGTAGCGGTATTCGCCCAGGCACAAAAGTCCGCCAGGGCGACGTCATCGGATACGTAGGCAGCACCGGTCTCGCAACGGGCAATCATGTCTGCTACCGTTTCTGGAAGAACGGCCAGCAGGTTGATCCACTACGTGAGGAATTCCCGTCCGTCGAGCCGCTCGACGGTGCGTCGCTTGCTGCGTTTATGTCGGTGCGCGACAACTTTATGATGCGCCTGCAGGGCTACGACTACGCGGTTGCCCCTTAGCGCGAAGAGCGAAAGGGCTCCAGGACGAGTTTTGCGTCTGCTTCGCTGCCTCCGACACTGACCGACAGCGTGTACTCACCTTGTGGCAGATACGTCACGCCGTTGTCGGATGCGTCAGGTCGTTCGAATCCTCGTGCGGCGCGTCCAGTCGGTAGCAACGCGACATCAACGGCGAGATCATAGTCGTAGTAGTTCAGTCCCCTGTCGGCCATCATTTCGCGTCGGGCCATCGTGCGGCCTTCTCCATCGGTGATTTCAACGACAGCGGCACCGGCCTCGTGCGCAAAAAACACGAACGTCGCTGATGGCTCGGCATAGTCACGCCACGCCGCTGATCGTGTCCCCCATCGGTCAGTCCACGTGACCTTCGCCGGCGCAAATACAAACGGCGCATCGGACAGTCCCTCGGTAACGACCTTGCGCAGCTCAGCCAGACCGAGTCGATAGATCGACCGTCCGTGCGTGCCGACGACGAGGTCTCCCGCTCTCTGCTGAATCTTGAGATCGTGTACCGCCACAGCCGGTAAGTCATCCGACAGCGTTTGGTACGATTCTCCCCGATCAGCACTGACGTAGAGACCATGATCTGTACCGACGTAAAGCAGGGACGCCACATCCGGGTCTTCGACAATAACATTGACAGCCTCATCCGGCAGGTTTGCCATGATGGGCTGCCACGTTGCCCCGTAGTTCTCTGACACGTACACGTGCGGCGCAAAGTTGTCCCAACGGTAGCCGTTTAGCGTCGCGTACACCCGGCCCTCTTTGTGCGCCGACGCTTCGACGCGACTCACCCACAGGTCCTGCGGAAGTTGATCCGAAATGCGTGTCCACGAATGGCCGCCGTCGCGCGACACGTGAATGTAGCCATCGTCTGATCCCACGTACAGCAATCCGAAACGCAGGGGCGACTCATCAATCGTCGTAAGCGTCCCGTAAGGCACGTCACCGGGCATGCCGCCTTTGGTCAGGTCATCCGAAATTGCGACAAGCCCTTCGCCACGGTTGAGCGAGCGATACAGGCGGTTGGCGCCGATGTAGAAAATATCCTGGTTGTGACGCGATAAATGGATAGGAGTCTGCCAGTTGAATCTGAGCGGCCGCTCACCCAGTTCGTGGCGCGGGCGCGTACCTGCCCTTTCCCCGGTGCGCGTGTTACGACGACCG
>JAUIJQ010000094.1 GCA_030431165.1 Rhodothermia bacterium
ACATTGGATACGAGAGACGTTCTCCGAAGAGAGCCGCCCGACCTTGCGCCAAGTCCGGGAGTGGGTGGAGAGCGGTGACATCGCCGGCCAGATCATTGGCGATCACGTCTACATCAACGATGCGTTTGCCACAAAGCCTGCAGAGCAGGTACAACCCAATGTGAAGCTGGACCTACTGGCATGAGCATGGGGAAGAAAAAGGATCGCTACTGGGACGGCGTGAAGCTGGCGGACAACCTGTATCCCGGGCACAAGCCAGGATTCTGGCGCTACCGCCGACCGGACCGCACCTTCAAGCGGTTTCAGGCGACCGTCGAAGAGGCGAACTTGTTCGCAGACGACGCCAACGCCAGGCGCGGCCAATATCGGATCGACCGTACAACGATGCTCTACGCCATTGAGCGGTACATCGAGCACCACCTTCGCCAATACCCCAGCGATCGCCACAAGGAGTCCTGGAAAAACCGCGCATACGCCATGCGAGCTTTCGCTCGCGAGTTCCCGAATCGCGCCGTCACCGAGCGTCAGATATGGAGCTGGTGGGATTCGCTCACCCACGCCCAGCAGGTCCTACGCCAGGCTGCATTCCGCCGAATGTGGACATGGATGCTGCGCGAGGGTTACGTGATCACTGCTGCGAATCCCTTCGACCAAGTCGAACGTCAGCAACGCCGGGCACCGTCTGCATCCGGGTCATCATCTCGTTCGCGATCTGGTCAGATACGTCGAGGTCGTAGCCGCGAAGTTCAATCTCGACGGCTTCGGTGCCGTCTCCCGAGCGAAACAGTCGGCGCAGAATCCACAACCCCGACTGCGCCTGCACGCGTATCTCAGCACCCGGAATCTTGCCCTCGAGTTCACGACGAATTGAATCCGCCAACTCCTGGGAGTTGACCGTTCGCTGGTCGGATGGCTTCAGCGCGATTTCGATTTGCGCGTTCCCGCCGCGCACTTCGGTTGATACCGCCGTGATTTCATCCTGTGGTATCAGCGGTCTGACTGCCCGCTCGAGTTCGTTCAGGTAGGTCTTGACAACAGCGATGTTCGTGCCCTCGGCCATGTCGAGGTCCACCGAGATTTCGTCAGCATCCGTCGGCGGCGCCAGCTCCACGGGGATGGTCGGCCACAGCCACACGCAAATGCCTACCAGCAGTACGGTGATGCCGAACACCGTGCGACGTCGCGCCACAACGCCCGTGAGCGACGCGGAGTAGCGGTTCTCGAGCCGCTCAAAGAAGAGCTGGAACCGGGAACGCTTCTTGGTCGGCTCGCCCGACACGCGCGACTTCACAGTGAGGAAGCGGCTGGACAAAACCGGAATGATCGTCATTGCCACAAGCAGCGAACAGCCGAGCGCGAATACGACGACCAGCGCCAATGCCTGGAACAGCTCACCAGTTGTCGTCTCCATAAAGACGAGTGGCAGAAAGATGACACACGTTGTCAAGGTAGAGGCGATGATCGCGCCAACAACCTCGCGCGTGCCGACGCGGGCTGACTCCACCAGCCCCATACCCTTCTCTTCGCGATGGCGGACGATGTTCTCCAGGACAACAATGCCGTTGTCAACCATCATGCCGATGCCCAGTGCCAATCCGCCAAACGTCATCTGGTTCAGCGTCATGCCTCCAAAGAACAAGACACCAAAGGTCGCAACAACCGAAATCGGGATCGCCAGTGCGATGATGAACGTCGACGACCCGTTCCGGAGAAAGAGGAAGAGGACAAAGATTGCGAGGAGCCCGCCCCAGAATGCTGATGTCTGCACGCTGGAGATGCTCTGGCGGATAAACGTGCTCTGATCAGAGATAACCGTCATGCGGATGTCAGAACGTTCCGCGTTAAGGCGTTCAACTTCGGCCCGAATGGCATCGGCAACCGTAACGGTGTTTGCTCCGCTCTGCTTCTGGATGGTCAGCCGAATTACGGGCAATCCGTTGAGCTCTGACAGGAACGACGCGTCCTGGTAGCCATCAACAACGCTGGCCACATCGCGCACATAAACGGGGTTGTCTCCGACGTACCGGATGACGGTATTGGCAATCTGGTCCACCGAGGTGAACTCACCAAGCGAGCGCACATACAGATCACTGACGCCCTCTTTGACGTTGCCGCCGGGCAGCTTCGTGTTTTCCCGCGCAATGGCTTGCTGCACGTCGTTCGGCGTCAGGCCGGCCGCCTGCAGGCGATCCCGCTCGAGGTCCACCCGGATCTCTTTGTTGATTCCCCCGCGGACTTCCAGCGTCCCCACACCCGGAATCTGCTCAAACCGCTGCGCGACGTCGCGCTCGATAATGCGGGTGACCTCGTCGAGCGGTCGCGTGGAAGCCACTGCGATCTCGACAATCGAAATGTTGTTTGGGTCGAACTTCCAGATACCCGGAGGCTCGGCCTCGGGTGGCAGGTTGTCGCGAATTCGGTCGAGGGCAGAGCGAATGTCATTGGCCGCTTCGTCGAGCGTAGTGCCCTGCGCAAATTCAAGGCTGACGAAGCTTACGCCCTCCTGGGACCTCGACGTGACGCGCTCAATGTTGGGAACGCCGGATACCGCATTCTCGACAGGGTCCGTAATGATCTGCTCGATCTCCTCGGGTCCAACATTAGCGTACCGAGTGAAGACCGTCAGCCGCGACAACTCGATCGGCGGGAGAAGGTCTACGGGTAGCGAGGCAAACCCGACGACGCCGACCGTGACCACGACGAGGTAGAACATCGCGGTAGCAACCGGGCGCCGAATAGAAACATCAGTGAGCGACATGGCAGATTGGGGGTATCCGTCTATTCAGTTGGCGTTGCGCCAGTGGCGCCGGGGAGCACGCTGGAGGCTGACTCAGAATCGGGCGGGGACACAGCAGAACTCGATGGCGATGAAAACTCCTCTCGCGCCATTTGCTGTTGCTTCTCCATGAACTGACGCAGGAGATCCTGATCCTGCAGGTCCTGCAGCGACGCGATCCGTTCCCAGGTCACGGGGCGGGCGCGGGCCTCAGCACGGCCGTCAACGGTTCGAATGAGGTTTTGGCCAACAACCACAACCCAGTCACCGAGCTGAAGCCCCGACACGCCCGCGACACCGTGGCCGCGTGCAAGGACATCGACCGACCGAAATTCGACCGGCGTAGGACCCGTAAGTGGCGGCGGGGCCGCCTCGTCGAACGTCTCGGGCTCCTCGATTGGCGTCTCCGACCGAAGCGACGGCGCGACATACACACCGAGTACGCCGGTTGCGGGATGCTCGTACAGTGCTGTCTCAGGTATCAGCGTCGCCTGCGACGATTCGCCATAAAGGACGTCAACAGCGACAAACATGCCGGGGCGAAGCACACCTTCCCGATTGTCGACATCGATCTCAGCGCGCGCGCTGTAGCTGCCGGCCTCGAGGAAGGGCGAAATCCGGGACACGGCCGCCTCAACCGATATGTTCAGGTCGTCTTCAGCGCGCAGAATCGCCGGGTCTCCGACCTTGATGCGGTTGACCATGCGATCCGGAATGGACACCTCAACGCGGAGGTTCGAAAAGTTGCCAATGGTATACAACGCCGTGCCGGGGTCCACACGCATTCCCACCTCTACGTTCTTCAGTCCGACGTAGCCGGCAACGGGCGCCCTGATCACGGTTCGACGAACCAACTCGTTCTGCTCTTCAACATTGGCCTCTGCCTGCGCGATGCGTGCAAGCGCCTGCTGATGCGCCGCCTCGGCACTTGCCAGCTCGGCCTCAAGTGCCTCCAGCTCCTGCGCACTCTGATATTGCTTCTCGGCAAGCTGACGTGCCCGCTGGAGACGTGTTCGCACTTCGTTCAACGCTGCCTCCGTTCGACCGGCATCGGCCCGACTGATCTGAAGCGCGGCTTCGACCTGACGAAGCTGATCGGTGAACTGCTTGTCGCGGAGATATACGAGCGCAGCGCCCTGACGTACGTAGTCACCGTTCTGGGCGACGACGCGCTCCACCGGGGCGGTGATTTCGGGATAGATCACGACCTGGTTGCTGGCGCGCACGATACCTGTCATCCGCTCTTCAAGCGGCAGCGCGCCGTAGCGGGCCTGGATTACTTCGACCGACGGCGTGACAACAGCGCCCATCGCGCCCGGGCCGCCGGCTCCGGGTGCACCGCCGTCACTGTCAGACGAGCTTTTGCAGCCAACAAGACCGATGACACAGAGAGATACGACGGAAACGGAAAGAGCGCGTAATTGCGCTGGGCGTAGTTTCATGAGGAAAAGGGCTCGGAAACGGGAAATCGGTCCAATAAATAGATAGACGAAGCAAAGACGCGGTGCATTCCGCGAATCGGCAAAAACTCGAAAGAAGTCAGGGCAAGCCGTTGTTGGCACCCCGAGCAGAGGGATGACCTGCCTACAGCTCAACCAGGAAGCCTGGCCTACTCAACCGCAGACATTTGGGGTGGCCTGGTTGACTCCAGCAGAAACAACGTATGCCGGTATAGTCGGTTCGGGCAGTAGTAGTCGCTTTGCTCAACAACGCGGAAACGTCCGCCGGCCGTCAGTAGATCCCGCTGCTGCTCAGGTTCGCGGATGCAGTTGCCCCGGTCCATCCGGTAGAGCCACCTCGAAATCGGGTTGCCCGGTACCGGATACAGATCCAACACAAAAAGCTGATCCGCAACATCCGCGAGCCACCCCAGCAGTTCGGCCACTTCACCGTCTGCGAGATGGTGCAAAACGCTGATCATCATAGCGAGATCGAAGTGCCGATCGGGCCCCAGCGTTGAAGCATCAGCCTGCACAAACTGCTTGCGCGAATCACCGGCGTACCGGCGGCGACAGCCTTCGATAAACGACGGCGAGGTATCAACGCCCAGGTAATCTGCGTCGAACAGCCGCGCCCAGTTCCCCGTCCCGCATCCAATATCAATGACCGACCCAAACTCCCGACCCGCGAGAAAGCGCCTGATCGCGCGCTCCTTTCCCCCGTCAACGAGCGCCTGGTAGGCGTTGAACACCACCGGGTGCTCAAAAAGCTGGTCGATGGCTGAATACGTTCGTCCTGTCTTTTCCATCACATAAAACTGGAATCAAAACCGGGCCGGAAGATACGCGAACAGGCATCGTGCTATCTTGAAGCGGCAATATCCATGGACTGCGAACGGCGGCCTCGCCACAAAAGAGCGTGTTCTGTGACTCGATCGGCCATTCTGATCATTGATCTCGTTCGCGACTACTTCGATCCGGCAATCTGGCCTTCAAGCGCCCTGCCCGACCTCGCAGCCGACCTCGTGGCCGCCACCAACAACTTGACGGCAGCCGCCCGTGCGGGGCACCATCCCGTCATCTGGGTCAGGCAGCAGTTCAAACCCGATCTTTCGGATGCCTTTCCCCACATGATTCGTGACGGACGGCGTTACGCGGTCAGCGGCACCAATGGCTGCCGTCTGCTGCCCGGGTTGGATACGGCTGATACCGACAGGGACCTGGTGAAGACGCGCTTCTCCGCCTTCTTTGAGACCCCGCTTGCCGACACACTCGGCGACCTGGGGATCACTGACGTGTACGTCGCGGGCGTCACCACCCAGTGGTGCGTGCGCTCAACCGTGGTGGACGCATACCAACAGGGGTTGGAGGTTCACGTTGTGCGCGAGTGCACTGCGGCATTCACAACCGAGGCACACAATTCGGCCCTGCAGGAGATGGACGGCTACATTGCGGACGTGGAGTCCCTTCACGTCGCCGCCGCAGCACTCAGAAACACCGGCAACAGTTGCCCGGAAGGGTGAACGGCAATATCATCTGAATTCAACCTTTGCACTCGCTGCCATGTTTGATTCACGACCACGCATCGCTGATCGCCTTGGGCTACTCGGCATCGTTTTTCTGATCGTTGCTACCGCGGCGCCACTACTGGTTCCAAGCGCGGCGGCACAGGACGTCCTCCAGCTGACCGACGAGGACTACGCCCGCGGTGAGCGCCTCCTCGGAACGCACACGCGAAGCCTGGTCGTTGGCGGGCAGGTAACGCCGACCTGGCTCGAAGGTGGCCGCATGTGGTACCGAAACGATGTCGAAGACGGATCCGAGTTTGTCCTCGTTGACGCATCAAGTAGCAGCCGCCGCCCGGCATTTGACCATGCCCGCCTGGCAGCGGCCGTGTCAGCAGCCTCAGGCAACAGCTACGAGGCGCACGCACTGCCGTTTATGTCGTTCACGTTTGTTCGGGACGAATCCGCGATCCAGTTCAATACACGCGAGGGCAGTTTTGAGTGCAACATTGTCCTGTATGAATGCTCGTTGACGGAGTCGTCCAACAACGACGGCCCTGCCCAGGGTGGCCGCTTCTTTAGACGCCGCGATGTGCCGTCACCCGACGGCTCCCTTACCGCCTTCATCCGCGACAATAATTTATGGGTGAGACACACCGCGACTGACGAGGAGCGGCAACTGACGACAGACGGTGTCGAGGACTTCGGATACGCGACCAACAATGCCGGATGGACCAAGAGCGAAGCGCCCGTACTGAAATGGTCGCCCGACTCACGCAAGATTGCCACGTTTCAGCACGACGGTCGCGGCGTTGGCATGATGCACCTCGTCTCCTCAGGTGCCGGTCATCCCGAAATCGAGTCATGGAAGTACCCCATGCCGGGAGACAGTTTGATCTTCCGGATTGAACGCGTCGTTATTGATGTCGAGTCAGCCGACGTTGTGCGTCTCCAGATGCCACCCGACGCGCACCGTTCCACGATCACCGATCACATTGCCTATCGCGGTGAGTTCGCTGACGTAGAATGGAGCGCGGACGCGTCGCGCCTGTTCTTTGTGTCAAGCTCGCGTGACCACAAAGAAGCAGTGTTACGCGAAGCTGATCCGACTACCGGCGAGGTTCGCGATATACTCGAAGAAGTGGTTGACACATTCTTTGAGTCAGGGTACCGATCGATCAACTGGACGGTCCTCGAAGACAGCGACGAGGTGATCTGGTATTCGCAGCGCGACAATTGGGGGCACCTCTACCTGTACGACTTGACAACGGGTGAACTGAAGTCGCAGATCACAAACGGAGAATGGAACGTCTTACAGGTCGTACACATCGACGAGGCTGAACGCGACATTCTGTTCGTTGGCAACGAGCGCGAACCTGGCGACCCGTATTTCCAGTACCTCTACTCGATCGGGATGGACGGCCGCAACCTGACGCTTCTCACCCCAGAGACCGGCAACCACTCGATCAACTTTTCGCCCGATTTCGATTTCTTCGTCGACAACTTCTCGACACCTGCTCAGCCGCCGGCGTCGGTGCTGCGATCAAGGAGCGGCGACCTGGTGATGAACATCCAGGAGGCCGACATCTCGCAGCTTGTCGCGTACGGCTGGCAGCCGCCTACCGAGGTAAAAGTCAAGGCCCGGGACGGCGTCACTGACATTTACGGACTGCTTTACAAGCCGACGAATTTTGACCCGTCAAAGTCGTATCCGGTCATCAACTACATCTACCCCGGTCCGCAGACAGGCTCCGTCGGAAGCCGGAGCTTCACGCCTTCGCGTGGTGACAAGCAATCGCTTGCCGAACTCGGATTCATCGTAGTCGAGGTTGATGCCATGGGCACCCCGATGCGATCGAAGTCGTTCCACGAAGCCTACTACGGCAACATGGGGGACAACGGCCTGCCCGATCAGATTGCGGCAATCCAGCAGCTCGCGGAAGAGAATCCCTGGATGGATATCAGTCGCGTCGGCATTTACGGGCACTCCGGGGGCGGATTTGCCTCGGCGGCCGCCATTCTGCGCTACCCCGACTTTTACAAAGTGGCGGTATCGCAGGCAGGCAATCACGACAACGCCACGTACGAAGACGACTGGGGTGAAAAGTGGCAGGGCCTGCTGGAGGTAAATCCGGATGGTACGACGACCTATGACAACCAGGCCAACTACCTGCTGGTCGAGAACCTGAAGGGCAAGCTCCTGCTTGCGCACGGGTCGATGGACAGTAACGTCCCGCCGAACAACACGATTCACCTTGCGGACAAACTGATCGAAGCCAACAAAGACTTCGACCTGTTGATCTTCCCGAATCGTGGCCACGGTTTTGGCAACGAGCCGTACATGATGCGCCGACGCTGGGACTACTTCGTCAAGCACCTCATGGGTGCGCAGCCGCCGACCGAGTACACGTTTGGAGAACGCGACTTCGACGACGAGGCGATGTAGGGTCAGAGAACCTCGCCGACCCGCTCAGATGTGCCAGCGTACAGCCAGCAGTCCAAAGAGACCCGCAGGGCTTGCGGTATACGACTCGTAGTCGATGAGCGTTGAGGTACCGACTACCCGCGACCGCGCCGGTACCTTTGCAAAGCTGTGACGGTAGCCAACTCTCAGCGCCAAAGAGGATCGTGGCGACAGGAAGTAGTCAGCAGTCGCATCGATAGAAACCAACGGCCCAAACCCGGTGTCAGTCGTGTATTCCGGATCTGACGCCAGCACGGGGTAGAGTGCGATCAGGGCCGGTGTCCAGCCAGTTGGCTGGCGGGCTGTCACCTGCGCAACACCGGCCGAAACACCGGCGGAGATACGCAGTGGGCTCTCCAATCTCAGCGGGTCTTCCGAGACAAAGTGCAACACCAACCCGATCGTGGCAGACTTTTCGGATACAGCGTCAACACCAACAGAGTCCGCAGGGCGCGTTGTAAAACCAACGTCGGCCGACAGTGAAAACAGCTCACTCATGCGACGCTCAATGTTGATGGCAATCCGCCGGTTACCGGCTCGTGCCTCCAGCGTTCTGGGGGCAAAACCGGTTAGACGAATGCCCTCGGTTGATGGGGAGGGCATCTTTGTCAGCGCCGACGTAATCATGATGGAGAATCCGCGATCAAGCGCAGCCGCGCGGGCTGCCTGCCGGGACACCGGCGTGCGCTGCGACACCTCACGCATCTGATCGGATATCGCCAGCGCAGCCTCCGGCGCTCGTTCCATCCTGAAGGACTTGATTGTAGCCAGCGCCCCGTTATGCTGAAACGCGTCCTGATTACCTCGAACCTCCAGTTGCCGCGGAAGGATCGGTGGTAACACCAGACCGAGCGTACCCGCACCAATCGCCAGAAGTGTAGGCGTCTGCGAATCCGGAGGGTCAACAAAGAGGTTTGCGCCCGCAACAGCTACGGCCACTGCGACGGCTTTGAGGACTCCGGTCGCCTGCCGCCGGACGGTCGGTCTGAAC
>JAUIJQ010000611.1 GCA_030431165.1 Rhodothermia bacterium
CGGTGCGCACGTAGCCCAATCGATCGTTGATCCTGTTGACTGTACGCAGCAGTGTCGACTTGCCACAGCCCGACGGGCCGATCAGCGAGGTAATGATCCCGTGTTTGACGTCAAAGTCGACGTCGAACAATGCCTGGAACGTACCATACCACAGGCTCAGCTTGCTGGCCCGGATCGCGATGCGGGATTCTGTGGCCACGTTCTCCATCATCCGAATCGCCCCGTTATGTAGTCGTGCGTACGCGCGTCGGCCACTTCACCCTCGAACATCCGCTCCGTCACACCGACCTCGACAAGGTCGCCGTTGAGGAAAAATGCAGTTCGATCGGCCAACCTTCGCGCCTGCTGCACGAGATTTGTCACCATCACAATGGTGATCTCTTCTTTCAGCTCGCGGATGACATCCTCTATTCGCATCGTCGTAACTGGATCAACCGCTATCGAAAACTCGTCGAGCAAAAGCAGGTCGGGATCCTGAGAGAGGGCGCGCGCAATTGTAAGCCGCTGCTGCTGTCCGCCGGACAGCAAACTACCCAGCGAGTCGAGTCGATCTTTGACCTCGTCCCAGAGTGCGGCACGCCTCAAACAGCGCTCAACGATTTCGTCAAGCTTGCTCTTGCTCCTGACGCCGCCGAGTCGGGGCGCGAGCGCGACGTTTTCATAGATCGTCATCGGCAACCCGACGGGCAGCGGAAATACTACACCGACCCGTCGACGCAGCGCAAAAACGTTGCGCCACTGACGAACAGGCTTGCCAAGGAACGTGATCTCACCCGAGACGCGCATGTTCGAATTGAACTCGTCCATACGCGTAATCGATTTGAGAAACGAGGTCTTGCCGGAGTTCGCCGGACCAATGATCCCGAACACTTCGTTTTTCCGCACATCAAACGAGGTGTCCCGTAGCGCCTGCTTCGACCCATACGAGATCTGCAGGTTGCGAACTTCCAGAACGTTCTCTACCACTTCTTTCGACCTCTCAGGTATGTCCTGAAGCCGATAGACAGGGCGTTCATTGCAAGGACGATTATGATGAGCAAGAGCGCCACACCAAACGGCATGTCTTCGGGTACACCGGGGACCTGCGTTGAGATGACGAACAAATGGAGTGAAAGCGCCATCGTCTGATCGAGTACCGACTCAGGAAGAAACGGGAGAAAAAACGCTGCACCGGTAAACATGATCGGCGCCGTCTCTCCCGCTGTACGCGACACTTCCAGAATGACACCCGTCAGAATTCCACTGATGGCATTTGGCAGGACGACCTTTCGGATTGTCTGCCATCGCGTCGCCCCGAGGCTCCAGCAGGCTTCCCTGAAAGCCTGCGGTACAGCCTGAAGCGACTCTCGTGTTGATACGATCACAACGGGAAGTGTCATGATCGCAAGCGTGAGGCTGGCGGATAGAATGCTGGTCCCAAATCCGAAGAAAATCACAAAAGCACCCACGCCAAACAGCGCGTGAACGATTGACGGAACCCCGGCAAGGTTGATGATGGCGAGGTTGATCGCACGTGTAAGCCAGTTCTCCGGAGCGTACTCGCTCAAGTAGACGGCCGCAGCGACGCCGAGTGGAACCGATGCCACAAGGGCCACTGCCACGAGGAAGATCGTGCCCAACAAGGCGGGGAACACCCCGCCGGCCGTCATGCCGTTCTTTGGAAACTCGAACAGAAACTCGGCCGACAAGACCGGACCGCCCCGGATGACCAG
>JAUIJQ010000612.1 GCA_030431165.1 Rhodothermia bacterium
GCGCGTCGCGGTTGCACGCGCCGTCGTGGCGAACCCCGGACTGATCCTGGCTGACGAACCGACAGGTAACCTTGACTCGACCAACGGCGAGGAAGTCATGAAGCTTCTGACCGAGTTGAACGAGTCGGGCACCACGATCGTGATGGTGACGCACTCCCCGGCCGACGCCGAGTACAGCCACCGCACGATCCATCTGTTCGACGGACACGTTGTGACGGAGAAGTTCATGTCTCGGCCCGTGGTCTGACATAGCCTCTGCTGCCTTCCCTCATGGTACGTCACTACTTGAACCTCGCCGTTCGGCTGCTTCGCAAGGAGCGTCTGTACACGGGCATCAACGTGATCGGTCTTGCGATCGCGTTCAGCCTGGCTGCACTCATCTTTCTGTTTGTACGGGATGAGTACGCGTACGACGACTGGCACGACAAAGCCGACCGGATCTACCGCATCGACCGGGTAGATTTACACCCCGATGGCGCGGTTGAGGACAAGGGACCGTGGCTGCCGTATCCGTTTGCTGATGCGCTTCGACGGGATCATCCGCTCGTCGAGCGCACGGTTCGGATGATTGACGACAACGTGGAGATCAGGGTGGGTGACGCCTTCGCAGAGCAGTCGGTCCTGTTTGTCGACTCGACGTTCTTCGACGTGTTCACGCACACACTGCGGGAGGGATCACTGCACGGTTCGCTTGTGGACCCCGGCTCGATAGTTCTCACTGAGACGGCGGCACGGCGACACTTCGGTCAGGAGTTGGGTAGAGGCGGTAACGGCTTCGACGTTATCGGAAAAACGCTCGAGCTCCGATTCGAAGACGGCTACCTGCCGGCTACCGTGACCGCGGTGATCGCAGACCCCCCGGGTAATACAAACATCCCGTTTGAATACCTGCTGCCTTTCCACCGCGCGCCAATGGTGTACGGTTGGATCGCAAACAGGACGGATAACTGGAATGCCTCGTCGTTCATCGTCTTCGCGCTGCTCAGTGAGGGCGCCGACGAGTCGGCTGCACAGGCGACGCTGTCGACGCTTTGGCGGCAGTACTACCCGGATCGTACGGCGCGCATGCGGGAGCAGGGCCGTTGGGAAGGCGAGGGGGATCCCGCGACGTACGACATGGTCGGAATCCGGTCGCTGCACCTGGATCCGACGCGAACCGGTGGGTACGCCGCAACCAGCGACCCGCAGTACGCCTGGATCCTGATGGCGATCGGGTTCACCATTCTCGCGCTCGCCTGTATCAACTTCACGATCCTGGCGATAGGGCGTGGATCGACGCGGGCCGCTGAGATAGGGGTGAGGAAAGCGATGGGTGCCCGCCGGGGTCAGCTCATGACACAGTTTGCGGGTGAAAGCACCGTGCTGAGCATCCTGGCGATGCTGATCGGCGTTGCGCTGGCGCGGCTGCTGCTCCCCGTGTTCAACAGCCTGTCGGGAAAAGAACTGACGCTGCAGCCGATCGGCGACCTCGCGCTCGTAGCCTGTCTACTCGCCGTCGCACTGATCACCGGACTCGTTGCGGGTTGGTACCCGTCTCTGGTCATCTCCCGGCATCGTCCCGCAGAGGCAATCCGCGGCCGACACGCATTCGGCGGGTCTAATCCGTTGACGAAGGCGCTGGTTGTCACACAGTTTGCAGCGTCCATCGTGCTTGTTGCGGGTGCACTCATTATGCACCAGCAGCTCCGTCACATTCAGACCGCC
>JAUIJQ010000613.1 GCA_030431165.1 Rhodothermia bacterium
CCGGTTCGCCCGACACAGCACCTCCGACAACGGTCACGTCAATGCAGTTGTCGTTGAAGGTCAGGGCGCTCATCTCTGCCGAGTACCAGTACACTTCATCGTCCCAGCTCCAGCCATAACCGAGCGCCTGGTCGTCAAAGAGATTGTCGTCGCCTATGATGTCGCCTTCGATGTGACGGATGCCGAGGGCTTTAAGTGATTCACCCCACTCGCGAAAAATCGCGAGTTCGTCCCCGTCGCGAAATCGGCCACTGATGGACGGGTCGCCAGACCCGACGACGATCAGGTTTCCGCGTAGGGTGTCGTTTGTTACTTCGCCGTCAGCGACAACGCGGGTTTCGAATCGGAAGTCGGGCCCCAGGACCTCAAGCGCAGCAGCCGTTGTGTACAGCTTCGTGTTGGAAGCAGGGATCATGTTGCGATCAGCACCACGGTCGTAGATCGTTCTTCCGGTGTTCAGGTCGACGACGGTCGCCGTCCAGAAGGCATGTGCCTGATCGGGTCGACTCATCGCCTGTTCGATGGCAAGCTCAGCAGCCGACCAGGTCATTTCGCCGTCACTGGCAGCCTGGCGTGATCCGGCGCAGCCTGCCACAATTATCGGGAGAAGCGCGGCGGCGGCGACAAGGCGTGATACGGGTGGGGGCGTAGCGGTCATCAAGGCGGGTAGCGGGAAACGGGATTGGCGGCTGCTACTGAATCGGCATCGATTCGATCTCAAGTTGCCCGTCGGGAGGCAGGCTGAGTACAACAAACACGTAGTCCGACGAAGCATAGTTCGCCGTCGGCTGAACGCGGATGGAATACACGTTGCGGCCGGGCAGGCGGGCAACAGAGTCGACGATGCCAACCGGATATCCAGGCTGGAATGAGCCGGAGGAGGCGGATGTGACGACAAGCTCGCCATTTTCGACCGGCTCGGTCTTGAGCACGTGCTCGAGCGTCAGGTAACGCGCGTCGGTGCCTTCCCAGCGCACAATGCCTTCAGCGCGTCCGGGGTCGACGCGGGCAGGCACGCGAAAATCGGTATGCAGGATCGACATGACCCGCGAGTAACTGTTGCTGACGAGGACCACTCGGCCCAGGATGCCGTTCTCGTCAATGACGGCCATCCCGACGCGAATTCCGTCAGACGAGCCGACATCGAGCGTCATCATGTTCTGTTGGGTCCCGACATCTTTTGAGATCACCTTGGCGGCGAGCGTCGGGTATTCCAGCGAGTCAGCGAGAGCGAGGAGGTCGCGGAAGCGGGCGTTGTCCAGAAGGGCTTCACGAGAGCGCGCAACTTGCGACGAAAGCTGCACGTTCTGTGCGCGCAGGCGGTCGTTTTCGTCCAAGGCTGAGATGTAGTCGCCAATCCACGCCAGGCGACTTTCAACGGATCCGGCCACCTGAAGTGAGATGGCGCGGAGGCCCACAACGAGTTGGTCGTTGCGGGAAATCATCGTCGACAGGGACAGCACCACGAGGGCGAGCAAGACCACCCAATCTCTGATCCGCTCCCAGAGGTGCGTATTCACGGGTCTGTCGTCTCCTGCTGATTAGGTCAGTACCGGCTCGTGCTTCTCGAGGTTTTCGAGCACGGCGCCCGTGCCACGCACAACCGCCGTAAGCGGATCCTCCGCCACGTACACCGGCAACTCCACGCGATTCTTCAGGAGCGTATCAAGCCCCTTGAGGAGCGCGCCACCGCCCGTCAAC
>JAUIJQ010000095.1 GCA_030431165.1 Rhodothermia bacterium
CCTGGATCCGCGCTTCGGATACGCTGATCCGGAACTGCCCTCTCCGATCGCCCGGCCGACGGTTCGGATTGATGCCAGTCTCAACCAGGGGCTTTCCGGTGCACCGGTACTTATGCAGGCCGGGGGGGTGCAGTATGTTCAATGGCAGAATGTGCTCGACATCGAAATCCGCGTAGATGCCGTTGATGCGGCAAAGCGCCCGCGGCTGCGTGCCAGAGCGTTCGTCGAGTCAGCATCCGGCGAGAATCGCGTGGTCGACCTCGACATTCAGGCCTCGCCACAGTTGGTCGCCGGAGCCAATGATCGGGTAACCCTCGTGCTGATGCATGGCGACCTGAGCGCACCACCGGTGAGCGTCACTGTCGGTGCTGAATGGGTCGGGACGGCTTACGAAACAACGAACGTCGTCTATGATGACGGTGAGTTCGCTGACAGTGCGATAAATTTTGTAACGCTTGGTGATGGCTGGATCCAGGCTGTCCGCTTTCGTCCGCCGACAGGAACCGTCCTGCAAAAGGTTTTTGTACCCGTTGTGTACCTGAACCAGTTCACGATTCCCGGGACAAACCAGTACAACGGATTGCCGCAGGACCCAAGGGACTTCACGCTCACCGTTTATCGTGACAACGGCTTCGGACTTCCCGGCGACACGTTGTTCCAGCGGACGGTGGTGGACCCGAGACCATATGGGCCGTCGTCGGGTGCCAGCCTGCCGTTCCTTGAGGTCGACCTGGATGGAGAAGAGATCGGCGGATTGGGAGAATCCGCAATCTTTATCGGACTCAGCGAAGCCGGCTCTGACACCAATTCGCTGATGCTTGGCCTGAGTACGTTTTCGGATGAAGACGTCTCGCTTGTTTTTGGCCCAATAGGCGGACAACCAAAGTGGTTTGACCTGTGGAACCTGGAGGTAGGCGGTCAATCACTAATGGGCTACTCAATCCCTGTTCGAGCGCAGTTCCGCGCAAGCGAACCGGTCGGCATTGCGTCGGCTGAAATCCGATCGGATGAACTCACACTGCAGAGTTTCCCGAACCCTGCCACAGACGTGGCCCACATTGTGCTCGAAACGCATTCAGCCAGTGGCGCATACGAGGCGCATCTTGTTGATGTGCTTGGACGCCGTGTTCGATCACTTCAACTCCCACCTGGCATCGTGTCGCGAGTGGAATTCGACCTCGACGTTTCGACTCTGGCCGCGGGCCTCTACTTCCTCCACGTGGCCGGCAGCACCAACAGCGGGACACACCGTTCGTCCCATTCGGCACCCATCGTTGTAGCCCGGTAACGCGACGTTGGCCGGTTCAGGATGACTCGGCCGATTGAAACTGAATGGAATAGTACTCCCAGAACTGTCCCTGCCGCGCGGTGAGCTCAGTGAACGTACCCTGCTCCACGACGCGGCCGCGCTCGAGGACCACGATGTTGTCCGCGTTCTCGATAGTCGAGAGCCGGTGGGCGATGGCGACCACAGTTCTTCCTTTCATGAGTTGCTCGAGGGACGACTGAACGGCCTTCTCCGAGATGGAGTCTAGCGCGCTGGTCGCCTCGTCGAGAATCAGAAGGTCCGGATCACGAAGCAATGCACGCGCGATCGCAATTCGCTGTCGCTGTCCGCCGGATAGCCTTACGCCCCTGTCGCCGAGCACCGTGTCGAGACCATCCGGCATTTCTTCGATGAACTCAAGCGCTTCAGCCTGACGGGCGACTTCACGAATCTGATCAACGGTTGCGTCTTTGGTGCCGTATCCGATATTCGCGGCAATCGTATCGTTAAAGACAAACGTATCCTGGCTGACAACGGCGATGCGGCTGCGAAGCGAGGTCTGCGTGTAGTCGCGCAAGTCAACGCCGTCCCACGTGATGCGGCCGGAAACCGGATCGTAGAACCGCGGAATGAGATCAACGAGTGTCGTTTTTCCTGCGCCCGAGGCACCAACAAGCGCAGTCGTCTTGCCACGGGGAATGTCAATAGTAATGTTGTGGAGGATGGGCTCACCTTCCACGTAGTGGAAACTGACGTCTTCGACACGCAGGCCGGTTTCAAGCGGATCAACTTCGCGTGTGCCGTCAGTCAGATACGGTTTATCATCCTCGCGCAACAGGTTTCCGACTTTCGCCATAGCGCCGGTAACCTGAGCCCATTGCCCGCGCTGTGTGTTGATCGTGTGCACTTTCGGAACCATGCGCAGCAGCGCAAACATAAATGCCAGGAGCAGTGCGATGTCCAACGTACCGGGCAGAACAAACAACCGTACCGCCACAAGCACGATCAGCACAATTGCTGTCGTGACCGCGGCGCTCGAAATCGGATTGACAAGCGATGCCCTCGCGACTGTCGCAAACACGGCGTGCGCGATTCGCATGACGCGCTCAAAAAGGCGTCGGCGCTCAAACCCCTGCGTGTTCGATGCAACGACCGTCTTGACGCCTGCGAGGTACTCCGTCATTGTGGAAGTGAACTCTGAGTTCGCATCCACGCTTCGGTAGCCGTGCGTCCGGATGCTCTTGACGAGGCGCGTCAGTGCAAGCGTCAGCAGAACCAGGAACACCAGGGTACCGGCGGTAAGCTGCCACGAGATCGCCACCATAAAGATGACGTAGACAAGCAGCAGCGATATCGCGCCGATCGATTCAATTACAACCGTTAGTGCGGCGCCGACGCGGGCCAACTCGGCAGTTACGGTATTGAGAATGTCACCGGCGCGCGACTTGGAAAAGAAAGCAATCGCCACCGATTGTAGCTGGTGAATACAACGCTTGCGCAGATCAGCCACAATGCGCGTGCGCGCATAGGTCCCAGTTAGTGAGCCGGCGTAGGCAAGCACGAACCTCAGCCACGACACACCAATAATGACGAGGCTGATACGATTCAGTCGATCAACCGTGGAGAGTCCGACGCCCAGAACCACCGAGTCCAACCACTCGATACCCGTAACGAGGCCGGCTGCCTCTGAGTCCATCGACTGCAAAAAAGGAATGAGCAACGCAACGCTGACACCCTCCAGCAGTGCGCCAAAGAGCGCAAGCAGAATCGTCGCCACGATCAGGTGACTATAGCGCACAAAACTCGGACGCAGGTAGCGACGGTACGCGGTATCGGCCATCAGCTCCATTTCTCCGCCCTTGGCGACCGAGAACAGAACGCGCTTGTCACTGACGCCTTCGCCGGCCGAGATTTCGCTTTGATCGTTTGTCGTCTTCATGCACTGTGGTGATTACAGACTTCTAATATCGACCCAAATTCCTACTTGATTATCAATTTTGGCTAAACTGCACATTACGGGTTCTGCCCACCGCCTCCGCAAAATGACACCCTCGCGATAGATCCACGATGCCCGACGCTACGCAGACACGCCCACCTGAGTCGGACTCAAACCACCAGCTCGACGTTGTCTGTTATGGTGAGGTTCTCTGGGATTCCGTACCACAGGGACTGTTCCTGGGCGGAGCGCCCTTTAACGTGGCAGCGCACCTCAAGAGGCTCGGCATCTCCGCTGGAATCGTCTCGGCCGTCGGAGAAGACGTTCTCGGGAGTGAAATCGTACGCCGCGCCGGGTCATATGGCTTGCCGGCTGATCTCATCCAACGTGACACCGATCTCCCAACCGGCTTTGTAGATGTCACGGTCGAGGCGGGTAGCCCAAGTTATGTGATCCGGGAGCCAGCCGCGTGGGACAACATCGCGTGGACAAACAAGATTGACACAGTCGTCAAGACGGCAAAAGCATTCGTCTTTGGCACGCTGGCCCAGCGCATGCCCACGTCCCGAGAAACGCTGCACAGGTTGTGGTCGGTCGCCCCAACGAAAGTCCTCGATGTCAACCTCCGCCCCCCTCATGATGACCGGTCGATCGTCTCGCAGTCCTGGGATGCGGCGGATGTCGTCAAACTCAACGACGACGAATTGTTCTGGATCGCGAACATGACGGCATCGACGGAACAGAACAGACTGCGCAACGCCGCTGACATGCTCTCAGCGAGACATGACGTTGCAACCGTCATCATCACTCGTGGCGCCAGTGGAGCGTGCCTGCTCCACGACGGAGCCTGGCTTGAGGCGGCATCAGATCCCGTTGAAGTCGTGGACACAATCGGGGCTGGAGACGCATTCCTGGCAGGCTTTCTGTCGCGCTGGCTTACCGGACAGCACCCGGAGGCTGCATTGCGTTTCGCCAACCGAGTTGGCGGACTGGTCGCGTCTCGCCCGGGCGCCATACCCCATTATGCTCCAGTAGACACACACGATCGGCCAATTTGACCTCTCCAGAGCGAATTGAGACAACGAGAACGTTTATTTAGAACGTTTCGTGTAGATCCGGATTGAAAGGCTACAAGATGCTAGTTTCACAATCGGTACAATTGAACGGATTGCTACAGGCTTTCGCCAAGGAATTGGCTGCTGGCTGCTGAGCGCGCCGGATGGTCGATTCGCGTGCCGCCAGCGAGCATCACCGTCCCTCTACTGTGGCGCACAATACGCTACAGTTTTGCGTGACCGGCATGAAGCGCTTCCAATTTTTCAGTCTTTCCCGGTGAGCTAAAACACACGGCAATTACGTTAAATAGAAAACCGTCCGGCGCAAAAGCACCGAACGGTTTTACATACATGCCCCGGCCCAAACCTACACCCGTCGCCGATTAGTAATCATCGCTCGCGTTTACCCGAATACTGGGGTAGGTCATGCAAGCGTGGCGGACTGGCGCGGGCCGGGGCACTTTCTTTTCACTGAATCCGACTGGCTACCCTCAGGTTTTGTCATTGCCAAGTGGCATTCAGTGGTCGTTAGCGATAACACCGGATATTGATTCACGTCTCAGACGTCTGAACTACCTGAGCGAGAAGCCGACCTCCAGGAACTGGAACGGAACCGACTCGCCGGGAGCCGCTTCGAACTCCACCTCGGTTTCATCCGGATCGACGGCGAGCGTGCACTCTCCTTCCATGCAGACGACGTGGTAGGTTTTTGCCCATGCTGAAGTCGGGGCGCTCACCTGACCAATCTTGATTTCGCTGGCCGCATTCACCGGCACAACGGTCACTGTTCCGTCTGACGCGCGCGCTCGGAGGTCGACGGTGTTTCCGTTCAATCGGTCCAGCACCGGAGCGAGCGATACGTAGACGTCGGTCGAAGTTTCACCGACCTGCTCCAGACGGATGGTTGCAAGCTCCTCGCCCGCAGCATCGAGTCCGACAGCCTCGAACGACTCACCTACAGAAAGTGCCACAGGCTCAAACGTCACGTCGACCTGCTTCCCGGGAACAGCGGCGACTTCCAGTCGATTGTTTCGGATTGGATAGTTCTCAACGATGATGTGAGATCCGACAACGCGGCCCTCCATTGAGATTCCGTCAACGGAGACCGATTCGGTACGAACGTATCCGCTGAGCAGCAGAACGGTGCCGACCAGGAGTGTGAGTGTGGAGACAATTGGCGTTCGCAATCGACGGCTCATGGCGGTTCCCGGCAATGTTTTGACTACGTTTTGACTAGCTGGACCCGGCCACGGGATCTTCGTATTCGCGCGCGTTCCGATCGTGAAACGTGTTGTTTTTTACGCGTCTAGCTTCCGTGGACGGGCTCCTCAAAAATCCCGCGAGTAGGCTTTTGGCGCATAGGCGAATCCGATCATTTCAGGTGATCGAAATGGATCATATATTGGCCTTTGATGTGAGATTTGCGTGTTTTGCACCCGGAGTTGCCGTTGTGAGTGCCGCATCTGGAGTCACATCTCGAGGTGATTAGTGCTCCCGGTCGCCTCGGGGCGCTGTCTGGCCTGCGCAAGCCGGTGCATAGTCAGTTTTTCGGTCCGCAGGCGGCCAGGAAAGCCCCGAGATTTGTGTGTTGCCGGCCGAGCGTTTGGTCTGACGTGTGAGAATATTGGGTAGTGATCATGAAGAGACCCCACAGTACTGCGGCCTCGATCGGGCGACGAACGCTCGTCCCGGCTGCAATCGTTTTCATCGCCATTGTCAGCTTCATACTTGGCGGGCGTTTCGGCACGGCTTTCCATCCGAGTAACGCAGCGGGGAGTGTTGACGATGGGTCGAGCCCAGTTCGGTTTGTCGAGGGCGTCATTGAGATTGACCTGCCTGCGGACACCGTCCGCGGCCTCGGGCCGGACCTGTTCAAGATTCCCTACGAACATATGTGGTGGATCGTCGAACTCGCCGAGAGAGGCAGTGCGGAATCTGGGGTGGTTCGTACCACATTCGCTGACATCGACTCAACCGGAAAAGGCGCTCCCAGGAAGGCCTATTTCGAGATGACATCGAAAGTCGATGGCCGGCGGTATGGTATTAACCTCGTCAAAGACGGCGTGTCTACGTTCAGGTCTGGAAACGGCGATGACGTTCAGCGCGCCGACATCCCGTCGGATGTACTGATGTTTGCATCCGAGCATCACAAAGGAATCTTCCATCCCGGTCTGAACATTTTCCGATTCTTTGTTGACCCGGTTGATGGCTTGATGCGGACGTCGTTTGTGTACTCTGAATCGTTCTGGCAACTGCTCGGGTACATCGCCATCCTTCTGCTGGCCGCCGCCGTAGTAGCGGCCCAGCGACTTCGCTCTCAGCGTCGGCTGCTTGTCGAGCAGAACCGGTCGCTTATGATGGCGCGCGAAAATGAACGAGAGCGGCTGGCCGCGGAGATTCACGACGGGCCCATTCAGGACGCGCAGATTATTGCCCGCCGGTTCACTGAAGACGACACGCAATTTGGTGCCGGCGATCGGCCGGCACGAGTGGGCATAGCTGACTCAATGGACCAACTTGTGACGACGCTTCGCGACATCTGTTCGGAGCTTCGCCCACCCGTCTTGTACCACTTCGGTCTGGCGGATGCAATCCGCACACGGTCGGGTGAGTATTCCGACATCTTCCCCGACGTCGCGTTCGAACTCCAACTGGAATCCATCGATGACCTGCCCGACGACCTGCGCATCAGTTTCTTCCGGATCGCTCAGGAAGCCATGGGCAACGCGCTGAAACACGCGGGTGCAGAGACAATTCGCGTGTGCCTCCGAACGACTGAGAAAATGCTCGTCCTCGAGGTAGAAGATGACGGCGTTGGCTTCGACGCGAACCAGCGACTACAGCGTCGTTCCAACAAACATCAGGGGATGTCGATGATGTCGCATCTCGCAAATGCTGTTGACGGCAGCCTCGACATCGTTTCGAGCCACGACCTGGGTACACTAATCGCCGTTGCTGCACCGCTGCCGGGCGTGCGTGATTCAAGTGAACGGCGCACTCCGGAGCTGGCTGTAGCGTGACGGCTAAGTATCGCGCCGTCCTTGCCGACGATCACGAGGTAACTCGTAGAGGCCTGGCGGCTATTCTCGATGGCCTCGGTTCGGTAGAAATCATCGGCGAAGCCTCTGATGGTCAGGGAGCGATCGACCTCGTTGACGAGCTCGACCCGGATCTCCTTTTTGCAGATGTTGAAATGCCGGTCCTGACGGGCGTTGAGGTCGCCAAGCGACTATCCGCAAAAGGATGCCGGGTGAGGATAATTGCGCTCAGCGCGTACGACTATCGCGAGTACGTCTACGGCCTCCTGCGCAACGGCGCATCCGCATATCTGAAGAAGACCGAGGCAAATCGCGAGAACCTCGCCGACGCGATACAGACGGTAATGGGCGACCCCGAAGCAGAGTGGATTTCCTCGGACCTGGCTAAACGACTGGTGCGTCGGCACATCGGGCGCGACAAAAGCGATGAACCCCTCTCGGTCCTTACTCCGCGCGAGATTGAACTATTGCGCGATGTCGCCTACGGCAAAACGAACGACGAGATTGCCGGAGACCTCAGCCTGTCCAAACATACCGTCAAGAATCACGTCGACCACATCAGGTCCAAGCTGGATCTCGGCACACGAGCAGAACTCGTTGCGTGGGCGTGGCAGCACAAGGTCGTGCGGGCAACGTAGCGCGGCGGGGTTCGGCCAATCCTGGTGGTGGGATGGCCCAGCGCCACCTATTCCTGGCTTGCGATCAGCCCTGCCTGACGGGCGTACTCGAACACGTTACCGGCGCGGAGGATATCCGCGACTTCGCCAAGCGGATTGAGCAGATACGTCTCCCCCTTTGACTCATTCCGCAGTTCGCCGACCGATACGTCGAGCCGCAAAAGATCACCGGTTTCGATTCGATCAACCAGGCGCTCGCGCGTCTCAAACGGAATCAGGAAGCCAGCGTCGACCGCGTTGCGATAAAAGATCCTCGCGTAGCTCTGAGCAACGACGGCGCGACAACCTGCCTCGCGCAGTGCAAACGGGGCATGTTCGCGCGACGAGCCACAACCAAAGTTCTCTCCGCCGATGACGATCGCAAACTCGCTTCGGTAGCTGCCATCAGCAACAAACGGAATACCGCCATTTGGTAGGCCGCTTGCCTCCAATGGTACAGCGCTCATGGCATACCGGCCGTACTGCTTGCGTTCCTCGGGATCGTTCAGGCTGTAGACCAGATGCTCAGCCGGAATGATCTGGTCAGTGTCGATCGAATCACCTACGACAAACGCGGGGCCTTCAATAATTCGCTCCATTGCAAATCCTCTAAACGAATACCGAGCGTGGATCGGCAATCTCTCCGGCAAGCGCAGATACCGCAACGGTGTATGGCGATGCGAGATATACCGACGACTGCTTCGAGCCCATTCGACCGGGGAAGTTTCGGTTCGTGGTCGAGATCACAACCTCGTCGCCGTGAGTGCGGCCAAACGTGTCTGGCGGTCCGCCGAGGCACGCAGCGCAGCTCGACCGGCCCAGGCGGCAACCCGCCGATACAAGGATGTCGTACAGCGATTCCCCGTCCACGTGCGTTGTGTGGAGTTGACGTTCAACCTCCGTGCTCGCAGGAACCATGTACGTCGCGATGGACACTTCCTGTCCTTTCAGTATGCGAGCCGCCGCCTCAAAGTCCTGCAGCTTGCCACCCGTGCAGCTACCGATGTACGCGACGTCCAATTTTGTCCCGGCCACTTCAGACACACCGGCACGATTGTCGGGTCGATGAGGCTTTGCGACGA
>JAUIJQ010000096.1 GCA_030431165.1 Rhodothermia bacterium
CCCGTGCGCCGGCCGGTTATCGAATCCTCAGTTGCCGGACCCGCCCGTTACTGTCGCTGGAACCGTCTCCTCCCAGTACCGCATCTTGCCCGTACCAGGCTTATCGGGACTCCCGTCAAACGCCAATCCGAACTCCGCCTGTTGCTGCTCGTGTAGTATGCGGCCGTTTTTTGAGACCTTCACGGCTCCCGTCACGGCGTACTGGATCGTGTTTGCATCTTCAACCACAAACAGGTGAAAAGCATCTGTCTCATAGTCGCCGTATCGAACGCGCCCTGAATTGTAATCGTACATCGGGCGACGCCAATCCCTGATCAGCTCAGCCTCGAGGTCGAGCTTCGCCCCAACCAAGTAGCGCTTCCCGTTGCGGTTGATTTCAACGGCGACGGATTCCGGTCCGCCTTCGACGTCAACCATGCTGACCGCTGACGCGAGGTCGGCGGCCGCCTCGTCGTCGCCGTGCGGGATCAGCACGGTGACAAACGCTTGCAGGTCGTTGCGGTACCCGTGTCGACCAATCATCTGGTACATGAACTGTTCGCGCTGCCAGTATCGATCCTGCTCACCGGTGCCTTGCTCAAGCCGGGTACTGTCCGGGAAAACAACGACGAGCTTTTCGGGCCCACTGACATCAATCGCCCGCAGCGAGTCGTACGACGTGTCGTACCAGCCCGGACCCTGATCGAGGATGTGCCGCGTGTGCCACATGTTCGCCATCGTCAGGTAGCCCGGCTCGGTAAATCGCACAACGTCAAAGACAACAAACCAATCAAGGTCTTTTACATAGTTCACGATGCGATCGGCTTCGTACCCGAGTCGCTGGTCGATGATGCGCGTTCGCGTCATGTCATAGTTCTCGAGCGTGAGGAAGTCGATCTTCCGCGTTTCGACCTGCTGATAAGCCCCGGAGTTTCGGAAGAAGTCCAGCAGCGTCTGGCCTTCGACGGCACCGAAGCCCGGAGAGGCGTAGCGATACTCGCCGTCGTTCTGGCCGAGCGCAATCTTGCCGTCACGAACGACAACCCTGTTGTGGTAGTAGTCGGCCCTGAACGCACCAAACGGACCACTCGGCATGTAGTCGCGGTACCCGCTGTCGTGCAGCAAGACCGAGTTGTTCTTCATGAGCAGCACGATGCTGTTCTCGTCAGAGTGGCCATGGTGCATCTTCTCTTCCTCGACGGGAATCGTCGTGCGCAGGTACTCGCGAAACAGCCATCCGCCATCGCCTTCGTCGCGGTAGTTGTACAGCATGTAGGTGCTGTTGCGATCCCATCCGTCCCGAAACACCACCTTCTTGCCGACGAGGTCGTCCAGGATTTCTTCGGATGTACTGGTTGGGGCTTGCGCAGGTAAATCAAAGTCCGCCCACAAGTAGGCATCCGACAGACAGAGCGCGGCGAAGATGCTCTTCTGTTCGGGTGCTGGATCGAGGTACTTGCGGAAGTACTCAGCGGCGGCCCACCGCATCCGCGGATCACCGTTAACGGCCGCGGCTTTCTCATAGAAGGGAATCATCCGTGTCCATGCGCCGCCCCAGTCAGCGTCGCCGAAGTCAGGCACGATGCCCGCCGGACTAATCAGCTTGAGGAAGTACTCGAAGTAGTACTGCATGACCGGCGTGCGGTACAGCGACTCGTCTTCGCGCACGTGGCTTGCGTAGCCCAGAAGGGAGTAGAGCCAGATGGCATGGTAACCGGTGGCGTCTTCTATTTCCCACTTGCCCCAGTTGTCGTCAGCGATAGCCTCACCGGCCATCTTCCAGATTGGTTGTCGCGGATGCCCATCCAGCACCTTGGCAACGTATGTCATTGCTTCGGCGCGCAACATCGCCCGGTTCATCGGGCCCCACTCCTGAAAGTTGACGAGGAAATCCGCGCTCTCGGCAAGTGCCTCGACCATGATGGCGCGTTCATCTGCGCTTACCCGTCCGTTGCGTTCAAGGGCTTCGTATGCCTGCACATACTTTCCGAAGGAAAAAATATTCGGAATGGTTGGGAGGCCGTTACTGTACTCAGCTTTGGTCTCGAAGAAGTCCGCCGGGTAGCCATCGCGGTAGTTGCCGTAGTACAGCAACAGGTCTTTGGCCCGGTCGAGGTAGCGGGTGTCCCCGTTTATCGCGAAGATGTTCGTGTTGAGCGCTGCGAGATACAGGTCATTCGACGGAGGGTTGTATCCGAACACCCACTCCAGATCAATATTGTCATACCAGGCGGCCCTGCGTTCTTCGAGTGAGTCCCAGTACTCGTCAGCCGTCTGCTTGATGTACGCGAAATACTCATCCTGCGACACGGCCCGCGTTTGTGCCGATGCCTGACTCGCCGTTGATACAAGCGCAATCAACGCGAGGACGAGCCACGTCACGACGAGGGTGCCGCCCTGGTTTGCACGGGTATACTGATTCACTTTCTTTCGCTGGTGATTCTTGGTCGCCTGATGGTTCACGGTGTCGGGATGGTTTGGTTATTGCGCGTCGATCGTCGTCGGTACCTGCCACTCAAAGCGGCCGTCGCGTTTGTAGACAACGCCACGTTTCATGACGAATGAGACACGCTGCAGGACATTCGGGTCAGCCAGCGGGTTGCCGGGAACGGCGACCAGATCCGCCAGCTTGCCGGCTTCGATGCTGCCTTTTTCGTTGTCGAGACCCATAAGTGTTGCGCCGTTGATCGTCAGTATCCGAAGGAGGTCAGGAGCACTGACGCCGGCGTCGAGAAAGCTCTCGATGAACGAGATTGTCAGTGAGCCCCGGCTGTGACCGTCTTTCTGATCGGTGACATCCGCGCCAAAAGCAATCGGGACACCGATCTGATAGGCTCGTTTGAGGCGATCGATGCGCTGCTCGTAGAGCGCGCGGGCGCGTGTTTCGTCATAGCCCGCGAAGTAGCCGGCGTAGTACGGCGGGAAGTCGGTACCTACCAGATAAATGTCTTTCGCGACCATGGCCCGCATGTCTTCGTCTTCCAACTCCCAGGCGTGCTCGAGTGACGAAACGCCGGCGGCGATGGCGTTTTTCGCACCCTGTAGCGTTGCGACATGTGCGGCCAGCTTGCGACCCGCCCGCGATACTTCATCAACCGCAAATCGGATGTCTTCCTCCGTGTAGATGTAGTCGAAGTCGTCGACGACAATCTTGATAAGGTCGGTGCCGTAGTGCAGGTTCTGGTGGATAGCCTTGCGCATCTCGTCCTGCGTATCAGCGATGAGATACTCTGGCTCGATCAACTCGGGTCGTTCGGGCTGTAGGTGGAATTGTCCGCCGAACGGGGCGATAATGCGACCAACGGTCTGCATGTCGGGCCCGGGAATCCAGCCCTCGTTGATGGCTTGCTTGAGCGCGAGGTCCGCGTAGTTGCCGTTGTTACCGAGGTCGCGGATTGTTGTAAAGCCATGCTCGAGCAGTGAGCGTGCGTTTGTTGCACCCTGTAGCGCGCGGTACGCCGTGGTCTCGATGACGTTTGTAATGAAGAAGCGCCCGAAGTCGCGGCCCTGCTGGGTGGAGAGCGCGAGGTGCGTGTGGGCTTCGACAAACCCCGGGACGAGCACGTTGTCGCCAAGGTCGATGACGGTTGCTCCGGAGGGGATGGACAGCGGCCCTACTTCAGCAATGCGATCACCTTCAACGTGGACGATCTGCCCCGACCGAACCGTACCCGAAGCGACGTCCAGGACGCCACCCGAGCGGATGTATACGGACTGTCCCGAAGAGGGCGTTGGCGCAGCAAACACCATCAACGCGACAGCGAGCGCGGTGAGTACAGTGCGGAGTGCGTAAACGATGGGGTAGGGACGAGAGTCTGCTGGGACTGGCATGATAGTCTGGATCCGGAGCTGTTGGTAAGCTATTGGCACGTGTATCCTACGGCGCGGGCGCGATCATTCCCAGGGTGATGTCTCGCGTGCTAATGTGTTGCAAACAGATGCCGTTGCCGGCGACGGTAGAAGGCTCACGCCCGAGAGCATCTGGTGGTCTACGTTGATCAGGGGCCAGGCGACGCTGACACGCGTCACGGCACCGAACCACCCCAGCCCATCCTCAACGTTGGAGAAGACTCCCGGCTGAATGTGTAATGCCGGATCAAACACGCCCCCCGGTGGCGGCTGCCAACCGGGACTTGTTACTCCGAGGCGGACCACCATGCACGACAACGCCAGCTCGCCGGAGGATCCAGATACCTCAGTCATAACCTCGCGGTCTCGAATAAAACGGACGATAAACCGCCAGGTATCGGACTCAAGCTTGCCGCGGTCATCGCCCTGGTAGAGGACCCATTTTCGGTAGACGCGCGCTCCGGCCGAAAACTGATAGAACACGTCGGTTGCGATAACATCCCGGATGCCAGGCCAAAAGATCGGGTAGTCGATCAATGACGGAAACTGGCTTGTGCGGACCGTCGATGAGTCAAATGCCGTCGTGGGCACGAGAACCTCGGCGTGCGTTGTTCCGCGCTCACCGGTAACCTCGAGGCGATAGCGGTTTCCCGGCAGCGGGTCAAAACGAGCAACGTATACAAGCCCGGCCGAGCCATCATCCAGGGTGACAACCGAGTCACGCCACACCGTACGAACGCCATCATCCAAACGGGTCGTGGACACAGTCGGGCGCTCATCAATGCTATCTACCGGTCGCTCGAGCGCACCACGAATCGGTACGACGCGGAGTATCTGCGTGTCGATGCCTGTATCAAGGTATCCGGCAATCGTGTAGTACGCCTCGGATTCCGCAAACGGTTCGAGATCCGTTGAGCAGCCGCCCACCATCGCCAGGACGAGCCCCAGTAACGCATGATACCGTATTCGAATTCGCAAGCGTGCCGGCATGTTACTCATCATTGCGCGGCGACGGAACGGTACATGCTGACGTACTTGAACTGCCCGACAAGAGCAGTTGCGCTGACTCGATGTTGGCATTGCCAACGCGGCTGATCACACCGACGTCAATGGCACCCAGTGGTTGAAACGTAAGTGAGCCGTTGTAGGACCATCCGTCCTGGTTCTCGATGAAGCTGAGTTGATACGACAACGCCAGTTGGCACGATGTGAGATTCCGGATGACAAGTGACACCTCGTCTGTGTCGTCTTCGTCGCGTCGGCAATCTGTAGTTTCGTACCGCACCACGTGCTGACTGAATTCAAACTGTGCCGGCGGCGTGGGCGCGCTTGTCTGGATTACCTCGGTTCGTGTTCGCATCAGGTCGGCAACAACTTCACAAGCGGGCTCATCCGGTTCACTGTCGCACGCCGCAAGCGCAACGGTTGAAAGTGCGATCCCGACAACGGCAATGCGCAAGATCGTGCGTCCGTGATTGCGGCGTCTGGACATACCGCGCCCGAACGGGCCGCGTCTGGATATACTGCTTTTCGTAATCATACGTCGAGTCGGAGGGCGATCCAGGGCAACAGGCTCATCTGGTCTACGCGGCGAAGCGTCCAAACGTCAAAGTAGAAAAGGTTCTGCCGGTTGTAGGCATTCATAACGCCGCCCTTCACCGTGATGACTGCCCCGGGTGTAATGAACTTGCGTTCGATCGACACATCAAGTCGATGATACGCGGGCAAGCGGCCCTGGTACGGTCGCTCAAACAAGACGCGGTATTCGCCCGCCTCACGCGTCACGTCTACAAGCGTGCCGAGGTAGACCCAATCATCAAACCCGATTGGTCGCGTAAATGGAATGCCTGAACCAAGCTGCCACTGGATGTTGATCGCGCTGCGACGTCGACTGTACGATCCTACAATGCTGAGTTGGTGACGCCGGTCGTGTCGGGGATTGTACGAAGCCTGCTCTGACCCGTACCACAATCCGAACGAGCCCTGGGTTGCTGTGTACCGAACGTGGCCCAGTCCGTAGCTGGAATACAGTCTGAACGGAAACGCGTCCCATTCAATCGTCATGTCGATCCCGACCGCACGACCGTCTGCACTCTGCAGCGTCGTCGTAAACTGAGCGAGCGGCGTCCACGCCGGAATTGCGAGGCGGCGCATCGTTCGGTAGTATCCCTCGACATCGACGCGAAGGTTCGGAGAGAAGCTGTGCCCGACGCCCGCGATCGCATGCATCGCCCGTGGGATCTTGTCGTTGAGCGGCGAAGAGACCCATGCGGTGAAGATGTCACCCGCATCGCGCTCATCCTGGAGTCCGGCGAGATTCTGCGAATACATGCCCCAGGCCGCGTTCACCGACGTGTTGCCTCCGTCGCCGGGCTCCCATCGTGCGCGCACCCGCGGCTCGAGCGTCCAGCCGGCACCGGCATACAGGTGAGAGTGAATACCTGCCGTCACGGATACATTGCGGCCAAGCGGACGTGTCAGGTCGACAAAGAATCCGGCGTCAACACGCGGCTCCTTGTTGTCGTCGAGGTCCTGAAACACGCCGTCAAGACTATACTCGATATCCAGCTTCTGCATGGCCAGCCCCCAGCGAATCTCGTTGCTGCCCAGCGGCCGCTTGATCGTTGCGGATGAGCGGAAGTTGCCGATGCGTGACGACCGATCGGGATTGTCCCCCGCGCCAAATGTGTTTGAGACCTGCGAATACGATAGGGTCAACTCCGCGAGGAAGGGCCTGTCGGGAGGAAGCAACAGGTAGCGCAGACCAATTGCGCCGTTTGTCCAGCGTATGCGGTCATCGGGGTTTGACTGTCGAACAGACGGCAATGTGCCGCCTTCGCGCTCCGTGTCATCGACGACGCCGCTATCGTGCGTGCGCATCGCGGCGATCGAGAGCTGCCCCGAGTCTTTCATAATCGAGTGCACCTTCACAAACTGATCGCCGAACACAAACGGTAGCGAGCTGATCGTGCCCGGGAAGAGTCGCTCAAGCAGCGACTCGCGGATGGACACGAGGATTGACGTTTTGTCGCGTGCAAGGGGGCCTTCGAGCGTCAGTGTTGACAGGAAAGGCGCAAGTGATCCCGTTGCATGGAATCCGCCCTTGTTGCCGTTGCGCGCTGAAACGTCAATCACCGATGACAGGCGGCCCCCGTACGGGGCGTCAAAGCCGCCCGTGTGAATGTCTGCGTGATGGATTATTTCGGATGGGAACGACGAAAAGAACCCGATCATGTGAAACGGCTGGTAGATCGGCATGCCGTCGAGCAAGATCAGATTCTGGGTGGGGGTGCCCCCACGGATGAACAACTGTCCGCCGCGATCACCCGAGGTCAGCACGCCCGGCAGCACCTGCAGATACGCAACGAGGTCACCCGTAACGTCGGGTACGGGAATCTGATTGATGTCAGCCGGCTGAACGCGCTGCACGCCCGCGTCAATCCGCCCCGATGATTCAGCCGACGACTCAACGACGATCTCGTCAAGCATGGCCGGGTCGGAGTCGAGTGCAATCCTCACGCTGAGCAGCGCGTCGTCTTCGACCCTGACGGTGTCGGTCGACGTCAGGTATCCAATGTAGCTGGCCTCCATGACGTACGTACCCGCGTCGAGTCCACCGACCAGGAAGTACCCGTCCCCGTCGGTTGCCTGGCCGATGACAACCGTTCCGCGACGCAGAACAACGTTTGCACCCTGTAGCGCCTCGCCGGTCTGGGCATCAACGACAAAGCCGCGAACGCCACCATCGGGCCCGGGAGCCGGGTCAGCCAGGCAGACGTGGGCACTGAGGAACGCAACCGACAGCATGCCTGGAAGCACTGCGGACAGGATTCCAGGCTGGAGGCTGAAATCTGCCATTGCGCGTAAAGCAGTCAGCGCAGTCCGGAGCGGGTGCACCGGCGAGGGTGGCTGTGGGATCGAATGCTGTCTCGACAATCTGTACGTCTCTCGTCTCGGCCGCGCCTTTTGCTGTGGATTTGTCGTGCGGTTACTGCGTCTATTGCCTTGTGTGCGCCGCAGGACTTGTTTCTTGTCCGGTGCCCAAGTTATCGTATCGTTTGTTCGTTCGGATTCATCGTTTCAATACGAAATCACCGCTGGAAGAAATGGCCGGATCGCGCGGCTGAAAGACACTTCTGTAAGACACTCCTTGCGTTGATGCCGGAAGTAACTGCCCGGGTCTCGATCTAACACCATGAATATCTGTTCGCGTCTTCAACTGCCCGCTCTTGTCGCATCCGTCATGTTGCTGTTCGCGGGCGGCTGCACAACGCGCCCACCGGAAGTTGAACGTCCCAACGTCCTGATCCTGTTCACCGACGACCAGCGATTCGACACCATTCATGCGCTTGGCAACGAGGTCATCCGAACGCCGAACATGGACCGACTCGTTGCGGAGGGAACTGCTTTTACGCGTGCCCACATCCCCGGCGGAATGCACGGCGCCTTGTGTGCGCCGAGCCGCGCCATGCTCATGACCGGCCGTTCACTGTTTGAGCTGCACGAAACAGGTGATGTAATTCCGGCTGCCCACGTCATGCTGCCCGAGTACCTCGCGGCCGCCGGGTACGAGACATTTGGGACGGGGAAGTGGCACAACAACCGGCAGGCATACGCCCGTGCCTTTGCGGCCGGTGACAACATCTTTTTCGGCGGGATGCACTGGCCCGCGGATGGCGGACACGAGCATGCCTTGCTGAATCCGTTCGACAGCACGGGGGCTTTTCCCAAAGCTGATCGGGCGCCTGCACCGCAGTTCTCCAGCGTGATGTTCGCTGACGCGGCGATCCAGTTCCTGCGTAGTCGCAATGGCGGCGCCGCAAGTGAAGCCAGTTCCGCAGGCCGCGACAACGCCACACCGTTCTTTGCGTACGTGGCATTCAGTTCGCCGCACGATCCACGCACGCCGCCTGCGCCGTACGACGCGTGGTACCCATCCGAGACAGTTCCACTGTCCGTCAGCTTCAAGCCGGAGCACCCCTTCGACAATGGCGAACTGCGTGTGCGCGACGAAATGTTGCTCGGCCTGGTGAACACCATGCCCGTCGGACAGGTCGTACACGATTTTCGCCGGGTGGTTTACGCCAATCCGGCGGCCCTGCGTTTGCTCGGGGCGCGCAGTGTGGCGGAACTGGCGAGTGTGCCGCTCTTAGACCTGGTGGATCCGGCCTACCGGGAAGCCGTCTG
>JAUIJQ010000097.1 GCA_030431165.1 Rhodothermia bacterium
TCAACTGCGCAAAGAGGCCTTTGCTCGTCGGGTTCAACGCCTACGGACAGAGGCTGAGGGCCGGAATGCGATCCGATACAGCGATGGTTAGTACTCCAACGGCGGTGGCTCGCAACAAAGAAGTGGCACTCGTCAACAGCGACACGCAACAATAACAGCCGACGCCAATCCGTTACTGCGACGTGACATCTTCAGCGTCCCAACCTTTCACACACTTGCTGACCTTCCCAACTACTGGTGCTTCGGTGCGTCTCGTCGCCAGCCTACTGTTCTGCGTCGCCCTTGTCGCACCCGCCAGCGGCCAACAGGGCCGTATCATTGATGAGATCGCAGCAATCGTTGACGACGACATCCTTCTTCGGTCGGATGTAAACGGCTTCGTATTCAACGTCATGCAGCAGCAGCAGCTCCAGTTCTCTGAGGAGCTGTGGTTTGAGGCGCTCGATAATCTCATCAGCCAGAAGGTCCTTGCCGCGCACGCGCGCCGGGATACGACGCTTGAGGTACTTCCTGAAGAACTGACCGCAATGCTCGACGATCGGGTTGCGCAGATGGCGGGACAGATTGGTGGCCAGGCGAAGCTTGAAGAGCTGTATGGTAAGACGATTGCGCAGATCAAGTCTGACCTTCGCCCTGATTTTGAGGACCAGATCCTTGCCGAGCGATTCCAGGGTATTCAACTTCAGAAGATCAAGATCACCCCGAAAGAGGTCGAGCGCTGGTTTAATGCGATACCGCAGGATTCGCTACCCACGGTGCCCGAGACAGTGCGACTCGCACATATCGTTCGATTTCCGGATGTCACCGAAAGGGCCCGTCAGTCTGCGCGCGCCGTCCTGAACACAATCCGCGATTCGATCCTTGTAGGTGGTGCGTCTTTCGAAGACATGGCGCGCGACTTCTCGCAGGATCCCGGCTCCGCCAGCAGCGGTGGCCGTTACTCGGATGTGCGCATTGACGTCTTTGTCCCCGAGTTCGCAGCCGTTGCTACGCGCACCGGAGCGGGCGAAGTATCCGAAGTGTTTGAGACCGAATACGGTCTACACATTCTTCGGGTCAACTCGCGACGCGGCGACGTGATCGACCTGAACCAGATACTGATCCAGTTTGACAGCGACCAGTTTGATCCGACTGAGGCCGTTGACCTGCTCGCTGCTGTGAGAGACTCGATTGTCACGGGTGCCCGAACTTTTGGCGCCATGGCGAAGGAATACTCTGAAGAACAATCCTCTGCCGTTGATGGCGGCCGGGTTACCGATCCGCGTACGGGTGACCGTAACCTGGTCTATGACGCGTTGGGGCCGTTGTGGAAAGTCAATATCGCGGGGCTCGAGGTTGGCGACATCAGTGAGCCAGGCGAAACGCAACTGCTCGACAGTCGGAACGCTTACCACATCGTTCAGCTTCTGGCACGCGTGCCGGAACACCGCGTGAGCCTTGCGACGGACTATGAGCTGATCAGATCGTTTGCCCTCCGCGAAAAGCAGGCCCGGGAAATGGAGCGCTGGATTACGAAACTACGCGAGGATGTTTTCGTCGAAGTTCGGGCAAAGCCATCGGGGTCGGTTGCCGGCCAGGCCTTCAGCCAGTAAACGACTCGAAACCACGCATACATGAGCTCCTCGAACGCCTCCTCCAGCGCCACCATCTCCCCCTCAACGCTAGATGACGTTCAGGCCGGGTTCGACCGCCTCCGGAATGAGGTGGCAAAGGTCATTGTTGGGCAGCACGAGATTGTCGAACAGACGTTCATTTGCCTTCTGTGCCGTGGTCACGTGCTCCTCGTAGGCGTCCCTGGTCTGGCGAAGACGCTGCTTATCAGGACACTCGCCGATGTGCTGGATCTCTCTTTCAACAGGATCCAGTTCACACCGGACTTGATGCCGAGTGACATCACCGGGACAGAGATTCTGGAAGAGGACTCGTCGACCGGTCGACGTTTTTTCAAGTTCGTAAAGGGTCCGCTATTCGCGAACGTTATCCTCGCGGATGAAATCAACCGGACGCCGCCGAAGACACAGGCTGCCTTGCTGGAAGCGATGCAGGAGCGGCACGTTACGGCTGGCGGAACGTCCTATGAACTCGAGGCCCCGTTCTTTGTCCTGGCGACCCAGAACCCGATCGAGCAGGAAGGCACCTACCCTCTTCCCGAGGCGCAGCTCGACCGCTTCATGCTCAATCTCTGGCTCGACTATCCCGAATTTGGTCAGGAAGTGGATGTTGTGAGAAACACGACATCCGCGCAGGAAGCGGCGTTGCAGACTGTGATGACCGGTGAGGACCTCGTCCGATTCCAGCGGTTTGTACGCGAAATCCCGGTCGCCGACAATGTGATCGAATACGCGGTTCGTCTGGTCGGAATGACACGGCCAGGTCGACCGGAAGCACCCGACTTCATCAACAACTTTCTCAGCTACGGCGCCGGGCCGCGCGCGTCTCAATACCTGGTGCTTGGCGCCAAGGCGCTGGCGGCGCTTCGGGGGCGGGTAACACCGCTTATTGAAGACGTTGACGCAATGGCGATTCCAGTACTGCGCCACCGTATCGTTGCGAACTTCAACGCCGAAGCAGACGGTGTGTCCAACGTCGACATTATCAAACGACTGCTCGAAACATCCCGACAGTAGCGCACCGCGCGGCTAACTGCCGCGCACTGGCAAAGAACTAGTAGGTTATCGAGCGCTCGACTGTGGACTTGTTGCCTTTGTTGTCGGTGACCGAGACAACGAATTTCCGCGTCTTGCCCGACGGCGCACCGACAAACTCGTGGATCATCCGCCCATTCTTCGGATCGTACTGGAGCAGCGCCCACTCCCCGTCCACGTACGCGTTGTACTCGCCGATGCCAGACAGATCGTCCTTGACTCGAACCGTAACCTGACCCGCCTGTGACAAACGTCCGTCGGCCGTCAAACCCGTGATGCGAACTTCGGGTGCCGTTGTGTCAGCCACGACGAAGTAGGTGCCGAACGAACGCGTCCGACTTACAACAAAACCAGCCTGGAATCGCCCACCGGCTGAGACGACTTCGCCTTCATCGGTAAGCTTGCCAAGGAGGAGCTTGTCGGCGAGTCCGTCGGGTACGGTGCCTGTCCTCACTGAGATCGTCATGCTCTTATGAAGTGGCACGGTGTCCTCAGACACTTGATGAACCGACGAAAGGGCGTCCTCGCGAGGGGCAAGCAGTTCGTACGCAAATGGCTGGTCGTCGTAGAACGTACCCGACTCAAAGCGAACGCGGAGCTGGTTGCGCGAGAACGTAAACGCTTCATCGCTTGGAATCACGATATCAGACGACGCTGTGTCTGGCGGCCTGACGCCGATACTGTCGGTGCCCGAGATAACAAACTCGAGCGTACTCGCATTCCCGGCGGCGTCTTCCACGGTGTACTTCATCTGATAGACACTGTCGGGCACCACGCGTAGATATCCTCCTTCCACGAGTTCGTAGATCGGAAGCCTGTTGCCCGGGAGCTTGTGACTACGCTGTATCCACCGCCGGTTCAGTTTGTACTCGGCATAATCAACGTGTGCGTTGATGTACCGGGTGTGGTCAAAGCGCACGCGCTCCATCGTTGAGGCGAACAGGAGCCTGCCGTTGGCCTCCAGTCTAATCCGGTACGCTCCGAGCCTGTTGTTGGATCGGTCATGATAGTCGTGCGCCTGAATTCCGAACGCAATGGATCCGGCTGCATCAATATCCGACCCGGCGTTGAGAACGTAGTTGGGTGTGCCTGTGCCCGGGCTCGCGTCCAGAACGACGGGCTCAAAGCTCGGCTGCGCTACCTTCGACGAGCCCGTCCTGACTCCGCTCTCGTTCCCGGCAGGGTACAGCTTGACGCGAAAGATGCGTGGAGGCAGTTCATCAGGCACATCAAAATCAAACAGTAACGGATTCAGCGGCGTCTGCGACGACGTCTCGCGGACCTCAAAGTGAAGGTGTGGGGCATACGAGCCACCCGAATTTCCCGAGCGCGCAATCAACGCACCGCGCTCAACCGGGAAGTCTCCTTTGCGCGGATACACGTCGATGTCAAACCGTTTGCGCTTGTACTGCAACTCCCGTACGTAAGACGCCACCGGCTCCTCGAAGCGCTGCAGGTGCGCATATACTGTAGTGTACCCGTTCGGATGGGCAACGTACAGCGCGTTGCCGTACCCAACCGGCGAGACCTTGATGCGTGAGATCCAACCTTCTGCGGCCGCCTTTACCGGTAAGCCTTCACGTCCCTCCGTCTTCAGGTCGAGGCCGGCGTGAAAGTGGTTGCTACGCATCTCGGCAAAGTTGCCCGC
This sequence comes from Rhodothermia bacterium, assembly GCA_030431165.1. GTDB lineage: Bacteria > Bacteroidota > Rhodothermia > Rhodothermales > JABDKH01 > JANQRN01. The sequence goes on from JAUIJQ010000097.1 coordinate 4,294, forward strand.
GAGCACGAGATCTGTCTCAAGCGGCGCGTCGAAGTAATCAACCGGCAGAATTGGCGCATGCCCCGGGAGAGCAAATCCTGCGAGCGAGAATCCGACCACAAGGAGGACGCCTGATCGGATGAGTTGCCGTTTACGCGTTGGTAGCATACTCGGAGAGAGAGGCATCGCGGCCCGACGAAGTCCGCGACAGTCTGAAGGCTGATGATCCGAACAACGGAGGTAACGCACGCTCCAAGCCGAACGCCGACCGTGTGTCGGGGCGTCCCGCCCGCCGCGTCGTAGTAACGCCTACAGGCAAGCAGCGCTTGCCCCTCCGTCGCCGACGGTATAGTTTCGTAGGTTAATACCGCGACGGCATATCTGTTCCGGCCGCCCGTTTGGATGCGCAAGGGCGCAGGCCGAACAGTGTTTGCTGCCCGCGAAAACAAACCGACTCGCTGCCCATGTCACAAGACACACAGCCCGACTCGCCTCTACGCATTGCCGTGATCGGCGCCGGACCCGCTGGCTTCTATGCGGCCGATGCACTTCTGAAATCGGACGCCGTCAATGCAACTGTCGACCTGTTTGACCAGCTTCCGACGCCGTACGGTCTTGTCAGAGCCGGTGTCGCACCCGACCACGCAAAGATCAAGTCTGTTACCCGCAAATATGATGCGACGGCGCAGCTTCCGGGATTCCGGTTCTTCGGAAACGTGCGCCTTGGCAAAGACGTCAGTGTCGACGACCTCAAGAACCACTATCACCAGATCCTCTACACCGTCGGTGCGCAGGTAGACAGGAAGCTTGGAATCCCAGGTGAAGACCTCAATGGGAGCCACTCTGCTACAGAATTTGTTGCGTGGTACAACGGGCACCCGGACTACCGGGACCTGAAATTTGATCTCTCCGCGCGCAGCGTCGTCATCGTGGGCGTTGGTAACGTCGCTGTTGATGTTGCGCGCATTCTTTGTCGCACAACCGACGAACTGCGTGAGACCGATATCGCCGACTACGCGCTCGAGCAGCTTGCGGCGAGTAATGTGGAAGATGTCTACATGCTTGGCAGACGCGGCCCCGCTCAGGCTGCCTTTACCAACCCCGAGGCAAAGGAACTCGGCGAAATGGAAGACGCCGATATTGTTGTTTCAGCACGCGACGCTACACTGGACGACCTTTCGGCGGCTGCGCTGGCCGAGCATCCCGACAGGCTGACCGAGAAAAAGGTTGCGATGATCCAATCTTTCGTGGACAAGGGTCTCACCGGAAAGCGAAAGCGACTTCACCTTCGATTTCTTGTTTCTCCGACAGAGATCACGTCGGATAACGGCAACGTCGCGGGCGTTGATATCGTGCACAACAAGCTGGTTGAAGATGGTGGCCGGGTGCGCCCCAAGGCCACTGACGAGACCGAGCATCTGGACTGTCAGCTCGTTTTCCGTTCGGTCGGCTACCGCGGCCTCGCACTCGACGGTATCCCCTTTGACGATTGGACCGGCACGTTCCGAAACGAAGACGGTCGCATTATGGACGACCAGGGCTGGCGGGTTGGTGAGTATGCCGCGGGGTGGATCAAGCGCGGACCCTCTGGGGTGATCGGGACAAACAAAGCCTGTGCGCAGGACACAGTCGCACGCATGATCGAAGATGCGGCCACGGGCAAGACGTTGCAGCCCGCTGACTCGTCACCGGAAGCCGCCGAGGAGTTGCTTCGCAGTCGCGTGGCAGATTTGTTTGCCTGGTCAGACTGGGAGAAGCTGGACAAACTCGAGACCGAGCGAGGAGCCTCGCTTGGCCGGCCGCGGCTCAAATTCACGACCCGCGAAGAAATGGTCGAAGCAGTCCTCGGAACGTGACTGTGACTGTCAGAATGGCATGGACGCGTGAGTGGCTCGGCGTTTGTGACACTTAACACGTGGAACGTCCCTGATTCCACGCGTTATCAGTTGAAGTCGCTGTCATCTTACGTGCACCGTTTTGCCAAGGCTATTCCTGCTTTTTCTCATCACGCCGATCGTTGAGCTTTTTCTGCTCATTCAGCTCGGCCAATGGATCGGGCTTGGCCCCACCCTCGCGCTCATCGTGGTGACCGCGCTTATTGGGAGTTCGATGGCCCGCCGGGAAGGACTCAACGCCTGGGTTCGTTTCCAGCAGGCAACGGCATCCGGCAAACTGCCGGGAACCGAGATGATCGACGGATTGATCATACTCGTCTCAGGTGCCCTGCTCCTGACTCCCGGCGTCCTGACGGATCTTTTTGGGTTCCTCGGTCTCATTCCGGCTTCGCGCGCTGTGATGCGGCGCTACCTGGCTGATCGTTTCAAACGATCGGTAGAACAAGGGACGGTGCGAGTGCGCTTTGGCGGTTTCAGACCGGGCGCGGGTTTCCAGCCGGGTGCCGGCTTCCCGTCTGGCGGAGAGTTTCAGTCAGATGCGTCATCAGGCTCCCGCACTGAACGTCAACGTCCTGCAACCGGTGAAACTGGAGGCGGTACGCGCCAACAGGCGCAGCCGGGCCACTACGAAACCAGTTTTGGGGGGCGGCCAAAAGACCGCCCGTCACATCTGCAGGAGTGATCAGGACTGGGTTGGCATCTTCACGCCAATCTCCCAGGCGTCAGATAACGCCTTGATGATCTGTTCCTCGTGCGCAGTTACCGAGCCATCCGATTCAGCGATGAACATGAGGTCATCCAGGACGGCAATGCGCTGCGGCGTCGGGAATGTATCCCGGATGGATCGCACTGATTCAGAGAAGTCATCGGAGCCCGGCTGTGTGGAGTAGTACTTCAGCGCCTCACGCAGGACTTTGCGGGCGCCGGCTTCCTCCAGATCGGGTTGCCACTGGATCAGCCGACTGATCATCGCCTGAATCTCTGCATCCGACAAATCGGAGTCCCCTCCATGCGCAACAGCGACGTACAGGAGTCCGACATCGTGCAGAATTCCCCAGGACTGTTCGGTTTCGTCTTCGGCCGGCTCTGGCAAATCGCGGATGTCCCACGCACGGGCAAGTACCGAAATAAGGCTGCGCTCCGAACCGAGCACGATACCGTCGGCCTCAGCAATACGGACAACATCTTCAAGGGCGCGCACACGCGACGCGCGATCAAGTGCAGTCTTGAGTCGCTTTATGGCACGCGTGACGGCTTCGTCAGCCGGACCGTCAAGGAAAACGGCCAGCGCTTCCATGACAAGTTCCTGGGCCTTGTCCTCGGCCCAATCGGGCTGCCACTTCTGAACCGCTGCCACGATGGCGGCGAGTTCTTCGTCGGCCAGGATGCGATCGGTGCCGTACGCGAGGGCAATGAATACAAGCGCGAGGTCGTGCGTGTTCGACCAGGACTCAGATCCGGTATCCATAAGAATGCACTGTAGCGTGTCGGGTGTTCTCAAGCAGCGTTCCGTTCGTAAACAATGTAGCGAAAAAGGCCACAACTCACGGATTGTATCCGCTCATTTCGAGGAACGCTTCAGCTTCTGTCAGCCCCAGAATTGACCGCATTGCACTCTCTTTGTCAGCGGCATTGTCGTAGTACGAAGCGACGATCCGGAAGCCGATGGCGTAGCCCAGGAGCTGCGGCACGTCTTTGCGACCGACCGTATCCCAAAGCCACAGAGACGCGTCCTGCGTCTGCAGGTCGTACTGATACTGCCGCCACATCGCCTGCTCATTGTCAACCAGATATGACAACGCCGCAGTCTGCGTGATCTCCCCCAGAACCCGATGTGTCACAAACTCCGCGACGCCTTCTCGGAGGCACAATCCGAGCATATTGTCCTCTTGGCTGAACAAGCCGCCGTATGCTTCAAAGCCCATCGCCATTACCTGCTGGAAGTGAGCAAGCTCGTGTACAATGAACTTCATCAGTTTCGCCTGGTCGGGCAGCGAGCGTTCGATCGTGACCAGTTGACCCGTGGCTGAGGCTTGCGCGATCCCGCGATTTGCGCCAACGAGCAGGTACGTCGGCGGATACACCGGGCTGCCGATCACGGTAGCGAACCGATGCATGACGGTACCGAAACGCCTCGCGAACCCGTCCCTACCGGCGTGAAAGTCTCGAAGCGCCCGGTAGGATTCGGGATCTGTCGCAATCGCATCAACGATCATTTGCGCGGTGAGACCGTGCCGGCTCTGATACTCTTTTAGACCGGGCGACCCGCGCTCGATGTACAACCCGTCTATTACCGCGACGCTGTCGGATGCATGCTCGAGCGCATCGAAGGCCTCGATGAAGTGCGCCAGGTCATCAAAGACGAGATGGGCGTCTGCAGCCGCTTTGGGATACTGTGGCTGCGCCGTCGCCGACGCGAGCGGCATGGCCACGATCATGGCACATAACAGGATTCGCACGCCAGTCACCTTCTCTGCATTAGGGATACATTGACGCCAGGGATACACTGCCGTCAGGGAGACATTGCCGCCAGGGATACCGAGCTAACTCTACGGCGCGAAGCGACAAAGTTGCGCCGTCGGCACGACAGCACCGCGCGAGGAGACTGGATATGGAAGACTGAAGATGGGAGACTGGAGATGGTAGGCCCGCGGGGACTCGAACCCCGAACCCGCTGATTAAGAGTCAGCAACGGGCACTTTCGATCCGATGCAAGATGGCGCAAACTCTGTGAACCGGTCGATTCTACAGGGTCCCGTTTTCGATTGGG
>JAUIJQ010000098.1 GCA_030431165.1 Rhodothermia bacterium
CTCGACGAAATGAACGGCTCGGTCGAAAAGACGCGCACGCTCATCTGGGACGTTAGCAACCTTGATGATCCACAGCTCGTCAAAGAGTACTACCTGAGTTCGGGTGCCTCAGACCATAACCTGTACATCAGGGACAATTTGATGTATCAGTCCAACTATCTGGCTGGACTGCGCATCATCGATGTCGCGGACCCGCTTAATCCAGTAGAGGTCGGGCATTTCGACACCGCACCCTATGCAGAAGACGCTGCAGGGTTCGGTGGATCATGGAGCAACTATCCTTACTTCAAGAGCGGCGTCATCGCCGTAAGCAGTCGCAGCGAGGGCCTTTTCATTCTGAAGAAGCGCCCCGTTGATATGTAGCCGGATTCGAATGGCGCCGTGTCTCTGGCGTTAACAATCGGTTACGAAAGACTCGTTTGTGAAAACTGACTACAGGGCTGGTGAAGTCCGCGTACACGACCCGTGAAGTCGGGGTGTATTGCCGGATGAACCGGAACGGGCGGCGTGGCCTACGCCTTCCAAACAGAGCCCTCACTTATGTCGCCCCCGACTATCATGCCTGTGCACACTACTGTGTCTAAACAATTTGTACGTCCGTTACCGGCGCTTGCCGTTGCTCTCCTGTTGGCGGCGGCGGGTCACCAGAGTGCCGACCTCGATTTCAGGCGCGTGTACGTCGATCTGAACTACGGTGGCAATGGACGGCCCGGATGGGTCCGGTCTGCAGACTTCGATAATGATGGAGACATCGACCTTGTTGCCGGTGGTGGTGGCGCACTCTTCCTTTACGAGAACGACGGAAACGATGCGGGGTGGGCACGATCGACTAACCTCGACGGCGCAGGCGTCGCCGGTGCAAATGGCGCGGTTGTCGCTGACGTCGACGGCGACGGAGACGTTGATCTTATTTCGGCAAAGTTCTACGACGAGATCGGATGGTGGGAGAACCCTTGTGGGTCTTCGCCATGCTCCATCGGCTCAATGAATGCGTGGACGTTCCACACCATAGGAACCGTCGGTTCAATGAACGGGCAGGGACCGTACTACTATCTGCACGACATCGCCAGGGGTACCTTCCCGACTTCCGACGGCAAGCTGCAGATTATTGCGCCGGCAATCTCAGGTAGTTGCGAGCTCGTCGCCATCAAGTGGTTCGAACCCGGTTCAGATGTAACGGCACCGTGGGTCGGATATACAATCGAGTCGGGACGTTCCGCTTCAAGCGACGGAGACTGCAATCACGCCGGCATTGACACTGGTGACGTAAACGGCGACGGCATTGATGACGTCGCGTTTAGTAACGGCTGGTATGCGGCTCCGGCCAACCCGCGATCGTCGTGGCCGAATTCTGCGTGGAATGCCGTGACCAGTTATGACGGCATTTCGAATACGCTGCTTCGTGACATGGATGGCGATGGAGATCGCGACCTTGTTGTTGCCGCAGGGCATTATGATGGCGACCACGACATCCGGTGGTACGCCAACCCTGGAAATGGCGCTGGATCGTGGGCATCGCGCACGGTCGGAACGCTGCGAAGCCCGGAGTGCCTTCAGGTACGGGACATGACGGGAGACGACCTCGTGGACATCGTCAGTTGTGACCTTGATTGGGACCACTGGGACGAAGAAGTCCACAACATCTACATATTCAGAAACATGGGTGGCTCGCTGTCCTGGAGTCAGGAGAACATCGCGCCGAACACGTACCCCGGACACCTGCTCCAACTCGCCGACGTAAACGTCGACCAACTACCCGACATTATTGGCGAAGCAACCGGCTATAGCGTGGTCTCCTATTTCGAGAACGAAACGCAGGGCATCAGCCTGCCGATTGAACTGGCATCAATTGATGCAGTCCGCAACGGTTCGACCGCATATCTCACGTGGACCGCTTCGCATGACGCAGCCGCGGCCGGGTTCGGCGTGGAATTCAGTGACGGTGGACCTTTCGCTGAAGTTGGGTACGTCGATGCTGAGGCGGGTGGCCTGTCTCGGCTGGTGGAGTACAACTATGCGTACGCACTCCCCAGCGAGTCTGGTGGTCGATTCCGCCTGCGACTTGTGGATCTTGACGGAAGCTACGCGTATTCGCCGACAGTCCTGGTCGCACCCACATCCGTTTCCACAAGCAGAATTTCTACCGCATGGCCCAATCCGACCTCGGAATCGGCTTCGGTAACGCTCCAGCTCGCTGCCGCACAGTCGGTCGAAGTGGCGGTCTATGATGTTGCAGGCCGGCACATCGAGACGATCTTCTCCGGACCGCTCACTGCAGGCTCGACCACGCTCGATATCGACTTGGCCGACGCGCCTGTTGGCACATACTTCATCAAGGCTGCAGGCGAACGTTTCGTGGAATCACGCAAAATCGTCGTTTCACGCTAATCGCGCGCGCGAACTGAAAACTTCCTTGCGGCGTACGATACTCCAGTAGTCGCCACCCAGGGGCCCGGACAAACGGACAAGCAGCCGTTTTCGGCATCATGGAATGCCGCCCCACCCTCCCACCCGCACGGATATGACAGTCAACACCACCGGTCGCGCGACCGTACGTAACATTGTACTCGGTCTGCTCTCGCTGCTCAGCGTCCTGACGTTTTCGACGCACAACGCCGACTTCAAATTCAAGTTGGTCTATGTAGACACGAACTATGGTGGCAACGGTCGACCGGGCTGGGTTCATGCCGGAGATATGGACGGAGACAACGACCTCGACCTGATTGCCGGTGGCGGTAGCGCCCTCTTTGTGTACGAAAACAACGGGGGTGCAGGTGGCTGGCAACGTCACGGTAGTCTTGACCCAACCGATAACATCGGTGCCAACGGTGCGGTAATCGTTGACGTCGATTCTGATGGCGACCTCGATGTTATATCCGCCCAGTTCTACGACGACATTGGCTGGTGGGAAAACCCGTGTGGTGCCAACTGCGACCTGTCCTCGATCACGTCGTGGTCATTTCACGCAATCGGCTCGGTAGGTTCAAACGGCGCGTTTGGGCCCCACTATTACCTGCACGACATCATGCAGGTCAACTTCGGAGGATCAAGCGGACCACAGATCGTGGTACCGGCCATCTCGAAGACATGCCAGAGTGTCGCGATAAGCTGGTTCGAGCCTGGAGCCAACGTCACCGAACCGTGGAACGAATACATAATTGAGCAGGGCCGTTCAGCAAGTAGCGATGGCGCCTGTAACCATGCGGGGATCGACGCGGGCGACGTAGACGGCGACGGCCACACAGACGTCGCGTTCAGCAATGGATGGTATGAGGCGCCCGACAACCCGCGTACTTCGTGGCCTTCGGGAGCATGGCATCCCGTTACCAACTACGACGCGATATCGAATACGTTGATTCGCGACATGGACGGTGACAACAACATGGACCTGGTGGTTGCGTCAGGCCACATCGATGAGAACCACGATGTTCGGTGGTATCGCAACCCGGGATCATCGGGTCAGTCCTGGGGCATGAATGTTATTGGCACCCTGCGGAGCCCCGAATGTCTGCAAGTCGCCGACCTGGACGATGACGAAGATCTCGACGTGATCGCATGCGACCTGGACTGGGATCGGTGGGACCAGCAAGTTCACAACGTCTATGTCTTCGAGAACAACGGCAACTCCACGAGCTGGTCCAGGAAAAACGTTGCGCCAAACAGCTACCCGAGTCACCTGCTCCAGCTTGCTGACATCAACAAGGACGGATTGCCGGATGTCATCAGCGAAGCTACGGGCTACAGTGTCATCAGCTACCTGGAAAACGAAACGGAGCTCGACACAGGAACGGATACCGACACAGACACCGAGGACATCGGTGCCGTGATTCACAACGGGCCGGTCATTGAAAAGGCGTACCCGAATCCGTTCAGCGATGAGCTCACGATTCAGTACCGGACGGCCGGCCCCGCGAACGTCAGTGTCTCGGTGTACGACACGATGGGGCGACTTGTATCCAGAATTGCGGATGGGAGCGTCCCAGCCGGCCCAACGTCGGTATCGTGGAACGGTACAACCGAAGCAGGTTCAGCAGCGGCCAGCGGACGTTACTTCGTCGTTGTTGATGCGGACGGCTCACGCGAAGAACTGCCGGTACTGAAGGTCGACTAGTTGCCTTCAGGGCCGGCTATCGGCGGTCGGCCCACGGCGCAAACGCGGGACTCACCAGTCTGAGACCTCGATCGAGTGCCGCAATCTCCTCCATCTCCTGATCTGACAGCGCAAAGTCCCACACGGCGAAGTTGGACGCGCGGTGATCTGCCTGATTGGATCGCGGTATGGCGGCAACAAATGGCTGCTGGATCAGCCATCGTATGGCCACTTGTGCAGGGTTCTTGCCGTGCCGTTTGCCGATTCTCTTTAACGTCTGATCTTTGAAGACGCGCCCCTGCGCGATTGGAGAATAGGCCGTCAGCAGGATTTTGTGTCTTTCGGCGAGCTCAGCCAGTTCGTTCTGGGCCAGCAGCGGATGGTACTCAACCTGGTTGCAGAATATCGGGGCATGGTTAACTGCGGCGCGAAGCAACTTCGGCGTAAAGTTACTGACACCGATCTGGCGGACGCGTCCATCCTCGACCAACTTCAACATGGCATCCAGCGACTCTTCGACCGGGACAGTTCTGGATGGCCAGTGCACAAGCAGCAGGTCCAGATAGTCAGTGCCCAGGTTTGACAGGCTTGCTTCAGCCGATCGCAGCACGCCGGCTGCATCCAGGCTGTCGTGCCACACCTTGGTTGTAATCCAGAGTGCATCACGCGCTACGCCCGACTCGCGAATGCCGCGACCGACCTCGGCCTCATTTGCGTACATCGCCGCCGTATCAACGTGCCTGTAACCCACTTCAATCGCATGGCGCACACCGACCGTCGCACCAGCACCCCGCATACCAAACGTACCGATCCCGAGCCGCGGGACGCGGGTACCCCGAACGGTGACAAATTGCGCTACCTGTTCTTCTGAAGAGACTACACCAGACGTGGTACTTTTACTCATAAGATGATTGATCGGACTTGGCTATCCTCTACGATGGGACGGTTCCAGTGACTTCAGTTTCGTCGAGCTATGTTCGTCGTCGTCGAAAACAAGCGTATCGCGGTTTCAAACCCAGACAAATTGCTCTTTACCGAGCCACCTGTCACCAAGAAGGCGCTCGTTGAGTACTACGTAAAGATTGCCTCGCACATGGTTCCTCACGTTCGGAACCGGATGTGCTCGCTTCGTCGATTCCCGGATGGAATCAACACAGACGGTTTCTTCCAAAAGAACATCTCCGACTACTTCCCCGAGTGGCTTGAATCCGTCTCTGTGCCAAAAGAAGGCGGCGTCGTGCGGCACCTCGTCTGCAACGACAGCCGGTCCCTTGCCTACATAGGAAGCCAGGCGTGTGTCGAACTACACGTGTCCCTCTCGAGACGAGATGCCGTCAACCAGCCCGACCGGATCGTCTTCGACCTTGACCCACCGCGCACCGACGCTTCGTCGCCGGATTCACTCGATCAGTGGTCAACGGGTGCACTTGCAGCAAAGAAGGCGGCCAGGAAGGTTCGCGCCTTACTGGAGTCCATGTCGCTGCGATGCTTTCTGATGACGACCGGATCTGCCGGGTACCACGTCGTAGTACCGCTGCATCCGGAATACACCTTCGACGAGACACGTGCATTTGCGCGGCGGTGTGCTGAACAGCTTGCGGTTGCGAACCCGCGAGAGCTGACAACCGAGACGAGAATTGTGGATCGAGAGGATCGCGTGTTCATCGACTATCTGCGCAATGCGTTCGGACAGACGACAATCGCTCCATACTCGCCGCGTGCACGTCGCGGGGCTCCCGTTGCGACGCCGATTACATGGCGTGAGCTTTCACGAACGCCCCCGAACCGCTTCAACATCGGCAATATCTTCAGGCGGCTCGCCCAGCGGGAAGACCCCTGGGCGCACATTGCCGGTCACGCACAATACCTGCCTGACCAGGTACCCGGCGAGATGCCACGCCGGTCACTTCGTCAGCGTTAACGTCACAAGTGAACGTGCTGGTAGCTTCAGGACCGGCGCACCACGTGCTTGGTTGACCTCCCCCTCAAAGCCCTGCCAGATCGGATCACTCACATACGCATCAACATCCGTCCAATTGCCGTTCACGGTAACCCGTCTGTCGCTACCGGTTGTATTGATCAATACCGCAACAACAGCGTCGTCAGGCCGCTTGAACGCAACAACAAGTAGTTGTCCGCCCGCTTCGTCCAACCACTGACTTGACGCTGACTGATCAGCGCCAATCGAATGCGCGAGAGCGGCATCAATACGGACGGAGCCCGGCGGGATAAAGTTGTAGAAATGTTTGAGCATGTCGTAAGCCGGGGCCCAAGTCTGCTTCTCGGGAACGTACAGGCCGAGCCCTCCACTTGAGGACATCGCGAGGGACCAGTACAGGGAGAGCGTTGCATTGGTGTGCACGAGCACATCAAAGAGACAGGCTGCATTGGAAAGAGCGTGCGACCACTCGAACCGATCAAAGGCAGCGAGGTGGGTGTGACTCTGCTCCATCGCCCAAACTTCGATGCCGGCGTCCCGACCCAGTGCGCCAAGCGCACGCATCACGTCTGTGTCGCGACGATACGAGTGGTAAGAGAGGGCGTCCGCAAACTCGGACGCACCCGGAAGCTGAAAGAAGCGTTTGGCATAATCCAAACCGATAGAGTCTGCCGCCGCGATATCGGGCATGTAGAACTTGACCGCAGTAGCGCCGGTCGCATCAAGCTCATAACCTTCACGCGTCAGGCGATCAGCGAGCTTGCGACTTATCGACAGTAGCCGTTCAGGTGTCAGTTCTGTAATGTAAATCCCGATATCCGGCTCATTGGCGATTGAGACCGCGTCAAAGCGGATTCCGTATTGATCGCGGGCATAGAGCATGTACGCGGCCATGCTTTCCACGTACTCATCCTCCATTTCTGGTCGCAACGGCGGCTTTTCATCGGGTTGCGGATTCCAGGTAGCGTCGCGTCCGGCCATCCAGTAGGGAAATCGCCACGACGCAAACTGGATGATCTTGCCTCGCTCCGCGATGCGTTGCTGCAATAGCAACTCGTCGTGAACGATGCCTGTGTCGCCGCGCGCAATGGCATCCATGTCGATGACGTTGGGGTCCCCGTTATCGTTCTCACCCTCAAGCAGGTACCAGACGCTCCTTAGCCGGATGTGCGTCACGTCCAGTTCGTCAAAGAGCTTCGACTCGTACGAGGGGTCATCAGCGTGGAAGCGCCACGTCTGCGGGTATACATGACCGCCCCAACCAGTCATGGTTTGATAGGTCTTCGCAGCGTCCACGTCAAGCGTGAGTTCCTGGGCGCTAGCCGGCGCGAGGCCACCAACCGAAGCAAGGCCGCCAACAACCAATCCGATAATGCCGAGCCGCAACGATACGCGGACCATCCAAACCACCGTCAATTCCACTGATACGAAAAACCGATCCATGGAATAAACGGAAAGCCCTCCCCAAACGCCTCGGGTGACGTGAACAATCCGAAGTCTGCGGACAGATTGTCACCCATAAAACGAAGGCCGCCCGACAGCAGCACGCCGCCATCGATCTCGGGGATGAAGTAATTCTCTGACAGCAACTTCATGCTGTTCGACAACTGATACTCCCCTCCAACCAGAATTATGGGTGTGTCCACGAACTCGCCCTCGCCGAACAGGAATCCGACACCACCGGTTACCGCGGCAACGGGCGATCCCTGCGTAACCACGCCATACACGATGCCGCCATACCCGCTCGACCCGGTGAGCGTCGCCGCAAATCCGCCCAGTGCCACGGACGTATTGCGATGGTTGAGCACCGTCATTTTTGGCGCGGCGTAAAGCAACTGCTCCGATGCACCCGGCACAAGAGAAAAGCCACCCGCCAACGTGGCAACGTTCCCTACGCCAACCGCAGCGAACGGAAAAAGAATCTCGTATAGCGACACGTACCCGTTTCCGTGACCCAGCGGTCGAGCGGTAGAGGCAAAGAACAATCTGGTTCTGTTCGGATCAATGCGCCGAAAGCGACCGCGACCTGGCTCCTGGGCAACCGCAACGATCGATCGTATCTGCGCGCGGGGTATCGTAATCCGAACGCCGGCGTTTGTGCGCAGCACGATTTCTGAATCGGTGTCAGAAACGATGACACCGATGTGCGTCGTGCCGTCACCAAGGACTACTCGAACGGTGCTGTCAGCGGGTTGCGCATCCTGTGCAAACGCGTCGTTCACTCCCGCAACCGCGAAAAGGACCGCCGCCGCGACAAGCGCAACGCGGAACTGAATGTGATGAATGTTGCCCATCAGATCTTTGCGTTTGTGATCACAATTGCATGATACGGCGGAGCCTGACTACCAAGACAGAGCAAGTTTACAGCCAAACAGCACTCGCCACAGGTATTTGCATATCAAATACTTACGCCCGGCACCGGCAAAAGCCACTAAGGAGCGGTCGTTGTTCGACGATATCTACCGGAGAATCCGACCATACACGGTAACAGGTACGATGAGAACTCCGCGATTCAAGACACAGGCCCCGATCATAGGTGCGGCCGCGCTGGTGTTGATGTTGTTCGGCTGTGGTTCTTCGAAGCCAACGGTTGATGTTCGTCTTGCTGACATGCAGATCGGCGCCGCGCAGTCGTCGATCCACAAAGCAGAGACGCTTGGTGCGCGCGAACACGCTCCGCTGGAGCTGCGCACGGCGGCGCAAAAACTCGAGGCCGCCCGGACTGCAC
>JAUIJQ010000099.1 GCA_030431165.1 Rhodothermia bacterium
CCCCCGGCTCACCGGGGTCCAGCCAGGCAAAGGGCGGCGGACTCGTCTCGAGGAAGGGGCTCGTTGTGTGCAGGCGCAGCAGGAAGTCTTCCCACACGGCCTGCTCCATGTCGTAGTCGCGCAGTCTGATTGCGACGTCGGGGCAGAGGACGGATGCGCGTGCTTCGGTGATGCCCGGTTCGATGCCCGAGCGCCGCGCCTGTTTGTTGGCGGCAACGACGTGGCCGGATGCTACCGCGACGAGGGGTCCGCGGAAGCCTTCGGTGCGGTTGAAGACCCAGGCTTCGAAGTCGGGTATGTGGACGCAGGCGTACATGTTGGTTTCGCTCGCTACGCTCGCTGATAGTTCGCCCGCCTGCGGCGGGCTTTATGGTTGGATGGTTCGCGAGGCTTTGCCTCGCTGATCGTTTGGATTGTTTGGATCGTTTTGCGGTCGCCGAAACTGAGTGCCCGCGGCCTCAATTATATTATATGTACAAAATATGTGTGCAACAAGACGGTGCAGGTGTGCGCTGTCTCGGATTTTGGTTGGGATCAGTCTACGGACGGACGGTGACGACCCTGTGGCACAGGTAGCAGGGGCGAAAAAAACAGTAGCGTTGTAGCCCCCGTGCGTTAGCCGACGACACCCTCAAGTAAGCGTGCAAGGTCGTCGGCCTGCGCATTGCGATCAAAGCGTGCCTCTGCGAGGGCGCGGGCGTTCTGACCGGCACGGCGAACGCGGTCCTCGTCGCTCAGAAACTCAGCGAGTTGTTCCGCAGCGGCCACTGCGTTATCGGGCGGCAGTACGATGCCGGCTTCGTGGGTACGAATGAGATCCGCCTGCCATCCGCCGTAGTTAATTGCAACGGCGGTGCCTGAAGCCAGCGCGTCAAAAAACTTGTTCGCAGAGTTGGCGGACATGCCCGGTACATCCGCAAACAGCGACATGGAAACGTCGGCGTCGGCAAACACCCGTGGGACTTCGTTCTTCGGTACCGGCGGGTAGATAAAAAAAGTTTCGTCGAGTACGCCGAGAGCGGCCGCGTCCCTGCGAAGGGTTTCTTCGTATGCGCCACTGCCAAACACAGTAAAACGAGCAGCGGGAAGCTGGCCGTGTAAAGCGCCGGCAATTTGCGCGAGGTAGGAGACGTTGTTGATCAACCCGATGGCTCCGGCATACAGGATGATCGGGTAGGGACGGTTGCGCGAGGCATCCGGGAGCAGTGCCTCATCTGGTGCAAAGAGATCGAGGTCGCAGCCGTTTGGAATAACGTGCAGCTTCTGCTCGGGGATGCCACGTGACAGCAGGGCAGATCGCATATCGGGAGAGAGGGCCACTACGGCACGCGCCCGGCTGTATGCCCGGCGTTCGAGCCACCGCGCGGCGGCGATTGCGAACCGGTTTTTGAGCGCACCGACGGCGATCGGGATATCCGGCCAAAGGTCGCGTACTTCGAATACAAACGGGACGTTGCGACGCCTGGCCAGGTACATTCCCGGAAGCGCAACGGTGAGTGGTGTGCTTGAGGCAAACACAACATCGTATTCCAGAGAGGTACCGTAACGCCTTGCCGCAACGGCGAATCGCAGAAAGGCGCGCATCCGTTCGCGGAACGGCATTTCGTTCTGATAGGGGATACGCCTGGTGTGAACCGCAATGCCGTCGATGTTGCGCAGCGCAAAGCCCGCCTGACTTCCATTAGCAAATGTCCCGCGCCAATCGGTCGTCACGAGATCCACGTGGTGTCCGCGCTCCACCAGCCGCCGCGCCATTTCGTACGAACGCGTCGAGCCAGATTCTTCAGGTGACGCGAAGTACTGATGGAGGTACAGAATCTTCAATGCGTTCCTCGTTGGCATCGCGATACTGCAGCACGAACGGCAAGATCAAGATGTTGATGTAAACAAGTTGCTAACACTGTATCTGTTCGTGAATTGGTCGCGAAAGCAATTGCCGCGAGATGTGTTGGAACGCGTGACACAGGCGCTGTGCGCCGATGTAAGCGGATTATTTCATACATCGCGCTTGAGTCGTCACAGATCTTCCAAACAGACACCATTGCTATTCGTCGACAACGCGTCGAATGGCTGTGGATAGATGTTGAAAAGCCGTAGAGTTCTTGTGGGAAAAAAGCACTTGCGAACCCGTTACGTTCAAAGGTAACCTAGGGCATGATCACGACAAGAAACATAGCGGCGTCACGCGCCAGCGCATTCACAACAATGCACCGCGCACCGGTCTTGTTCTTGTCGGCCACCCCACAATTCAGCTCGAGTTGCACCCGCACATACGGCGGCGAAGTTGAGACTCTTGTCTCCTTCGATACACCGCTCTGGAACCTGTCTGATTCGCGGGACAGCATGCATGCTCGTTCGAGCTACCCGTTGTTACCTGCAGCAAATGCCCCGACACCTGGATGATGTTTGGCGGGAGTGTCTGGATGCCCTGGCCGATACACTCGCACCGCAAATCTACAAGACCTGGTTTGAACCGATCACGGCTCTGTCGCTGAGTGAAGGCGATGAAGGTCCTCAACTGCATCTGCAGGTACCGAGCCGGTTCTTTTACGAATGGCTCGAACGCCGGTACACCAAGACGCTCACCGAGGTTGTGGATCGCGTCGTAGGAGGTAAGACGGAGATCGTATTCCAGGTTGGTGGAAACGCACACCGGGAACCGCAACCTGAATCGCGGCAGACTCGCGCGACGGATTCGACTGCGACAGACGAACCGGCACCGGCATATCAGGCGTATCCGCGTTCCGGAGTTTCAAATGGAATGCCTGTCGCAAGAACTGGGGAGCTTCCGTTTGGCGTACCGGGCGGAAGGCCGTCGGGAAATGGAGCGGGAAGACCCGGTCCGCTACCCGGATTTCAGCGCGTACCGGCGCGTGCCGGCGAGCTTGTCGCAACTGGTGGAGCCGGTTCGCTATTTCGCGGTCGCCCGGAAACTACGAGCAGGCACGAAGCCCAACTCAACGACGCCTACACCTTCGATTCATTCATTGAAGGCGACTGTAACCGCCTCGCTCGGAGCGCCGCACAGGCAATCGCAGAGCAGCCCGGCAAGACAAGCTTTAACCCGTTTCTGGTGTACGGCGGTGTAGGGCTGGGCAAGACACACGTCGCGCATGCAATTGGCAACTACGCCATTGCAAACGGCTGGCAGGGTCGTTGCCTGTACGTCTCCAGCGAGCGATTTACATCACAGTTTGTGCATGCGATCCAGGAAAACAGGATTGCGGATTTTACGCGCTTCTATCGTCAGATTGATCTGCTCATTGTAGACGACATTCAGTTCTTCGGAGGCAAGGAGAAGACCCAGGAGGAGTTCTTCCACATCTTTAATGAACTCCACCAGTCGGGTCGGCAAATCATTCTTCTCGCTGATCGTCCGCCGCGTGAAATTGACGGGATCGAAGAACGCCTGTTGTCTCGATTCCAGTGGGGGCTCACAGCCGATGTGCAGCCGCCCGATCTCGAGACGCGTATCGCAATCCTTCAGCGTAAGGCTGACGCGTCGCATGTTGCGCTGTCGCCGGATGTCCTTGAATTTGTGGCGCAGCGGGTCAAGTCAAACGTGCGCAAACTCGAAGGTGCGCTGGTCCGCCTCGCCGCACATGCCCAACTGCATAGCCGCACAATCGATGTGCACTTTGCCGAAGGCATTCTGAAAGACCTGATCGATGAGAAGCCGCCGGCCGTCGACATCGAACAGATAATGCGCGTGGTCGCGGAGTACTACAACACGGATCTGAACCTGTTGTCAGACAAGACGCGTCGTCGCGAGATTGTGCAGGCGCGTCAGGTCGCGATGTACTGCTGCAAGAAGATGACAGGGCAGCCGCTCAAGACGATCGGGCTGCGCTTTGGCGGTCGTGACCACTCCACAGTGATCCATGCGTGTCGCGCGGTTGAGAACCGGCTCGATGTTGAACCTGGATTTAAGCACGAGCTTGAGCGAATCCAGACATCGTTGACGAGTCGCCGCACCGGGTAGCGTCGGGTGACCGGTGTGCTCTGGCTTCGCCGCTGACAGTCGGGTACGACATTTCTTGACCGGATTTCTTGGCCAAGCTCCACGACTCGCCGGCCGAGCGTTGGACTAACGCTGGCCCCGGCTCCTGATCCAGAAGAGTCGTCTCCTGATCTGGAAGACCCCGTTCCCGCTCCTGATCTAGAAGACCGGGCTTCTGATCCAGAAGACCCCGTGCTTGCGTCTGGCTGGCGACGCGTTGAACTCCCTCTGACGCCCACGCTCGCGGGTGCAGCCGCCTTCGCCCCGGCACGCGAATTATCTGGCCGCCAGATGGAATGTGAAGGCAAATACCGTCGTCTATGGGTTGAAAATGTCAATTAGACCTTTTTTACCGCCGGATTCCGGCTCCCGCCATGCGATCATTTGTCCTCCTGGCCGCCCTGGCTCTGTCTTTCGCGGCAACATCTCAAAGCGCTGCTCAGAATCGACGCGGCGGCCAGAACATGATGGAGCGCCAGAAAGAGGCGAACGAGGCCATCATCAAGAAGCTTGCGCTGACGCAAGAGCAGCAGGCACCCGTTGAGGCCATCTTCGCCGCGTCTTTGGAAAAACGTCAGGCGCTCATGGACTCCGTTCGAACTGCAGGATCCGGACGGGGCGGTTTCGCCCAGATGCGCGAACGCTTCGCCGAACTCGATAACGATGTCGAGGCGCAACTGATGGGGGTGCTCACCGACAAACAGATGGACGTATACAAAGAAGAAATGAAGGCGCGCGCTGAAAGCGCAGCCAACCGCCGACGAGGCGGACGCGGTGGCGGTGCAAGCGTACAATAGCCCGCCAACGTATCTTTCGCCATGGCCCTGGCACTCGACATCACAACTGCAATCAGCGTCCTCGCGCCAGATTGGGCGCGTTCCGCTAGCAGTCCGGTGGCCCGGCCTGGTGAGGAGAAGCGTGCTCTCGATTTTCGGGACGCTGCTGACGAAGTCTTGTTGGCAGCAGCGCGGGAAGGAGACCAGATGGCATTCAGAGCGCTGGTTGAGCGGTTTCACGAAGCACTTGCCCGCACGGTTGTCAGTATGCTTGGGCCGGGCGATGCGGTGGACGACGTGCTACAGGACGTGTTCATCCAGTTCTATAAGAACATTGGCAAGTTTCGCGGGGACAGCAGCGTGAAGACGTACCTGAACCGCATAGCCGTCAACCGATCGCTTGATGTTCTTCGCCGAAGAAAACGCAGTTTCAAGCGGTTGATCGGTCTTGACGATCCGTCGGTGGGTGAGATGGCCGACGCAGATCAGCGCGCTCCGGAAGTAGATCACGTAGTGTGGAAGGCGATAGATCGCCTTTCGAGTGCGCAGCGGGCCGTTGTCACGTTGCGACTCGTCGAGGGTTACTCAACCGAGGAAACAGCCGAAATCCTCGGGGTGCGCTATGGCACTGTGTTATCTCGGCTCAGCAGGGCGTGTGACAATCTGAAAGACATGCTCACGCCGCTACTTAATGAGGGTGACAGGAAATGACTACCCACCGCAAACAAGAAAACCCGTTCGCAGACGACATTGCGCGCTTGCTACGCCCTGCCGTTGATTCAGCAGCAGAGGAGAGCATCAAGCCCTTTTTCGTCGATCGCCTGATGAAGGCGGTTGCGTCTCCGACGCAAGTCCGCCGCGCTGGTGAAGACCTGTTTGAGGCGATGTTTGGCCTTTTCAGGCCGGTCGCGCTTGCGTCCCTCTTGATCATAGCCACGCTCGTCGGATACAACATCCGGTCGGCATCAGACAGTGATGTAGCTGTCTCCGTCTCAGAGTCTGTGCTTGGCTTGCCGTCGGTTTCCCTCGTGGCGGCGTTCGAACTGCAGGAAGAGTAGAGCAATGAACGCACGACGCAAATCCGCTTTGCTGATAATTGGAACGCTGATCGCAGGGATTGCGATTGGTGTATTGGCGACGAACTTCGTGGTGAATCGGCGCCTCGAACGGATGCGTGACATGGCTTCCCGATCCGGGTTCAACCAGTCAGTCATTGAAGCAATCGGGCCAAGCTCCGACGCACAACGCGAGGAGATCGAGGCCATCATTAATGACACGCATCGCGCGATGGATGGCCTCCGTCGGGATTGGCGTCGTGGCGCACGCGCCGCCAGTGACTCAATGCGCAGCAGTCTCAATGCGATTCTAACGCCGGCGCAACGCGAAAACCTTGACAACTGGTACAGCCGTTTTCAACGTCGCTCCCGCCGGGACTCCGACAACGATCGCCGGAACCGTAGGGAAAATGACGGTCACCGCGGCAATCCCGACTCGGCAAACCAGAGTCCTAAGGGCGGTCCACCTCCGCCACCGCCAGGTAACTAGTTGCCGGCAGGTACCAGGAATCGGCGGGTGATCTTCCCGTCGGTGCCCGAAGTCCATCCGCTGCCGTCGGGAGCGAAGTCGACGCCCCAGTAGTTCATGGAATCGGCCTGCGTCCAGGTGAGTCCGTTGTCTGTTGAGTAAGTCACACCCCTTGGGTTCGTGGCGACGTACGTCGGTGTTGGTGCGCCGTCGACAGCAGCAACGCCGTACAGCATGCCGGGAAGACTTGGCGTTCCACCGGCTGACCAGGTTCGGCCGCCGTCATTGGTTATCGCCACCGACACGGCAAACGAGTCGGGCGCGCCAAGATCACCGCCAACGGCGATACCGTTAAGTGCATCCCGGAAGGCCACCGATGCGATACCTGCCGCGCTGCCACCGACAATAGGTGTATCAACGATTTCCCAGCTCGCGCCGCGGTTTCTCGTGATGAGCATTCGGGCCTCACCGCCAGCCCCCGTTCCGATGTACGCGGTTGAATCGCCCTGCGTAGTGACGCAGGTTCCGCTGGCCGCAAAGCTTCCTTCGCCCTCCAGCGCCGGTGGAAGCGCGCCAGGCGGCACGCGCCTCCACGTTGCTCCCGCATTCTCGGTAGTGATGATTACAAACTGGGCATCAACGGCATCAGAGAAGGCAATTCCGCTTGAGTCATCCCAGAATGACATACAGTCGAAAAAGCCGTCGGCAAGTTCGTTCTGAAACTGCAGCTCCCATGAATCGCCGCCGTCTGATGTGCGGTAGATTCGCGAGTCAGGGCCATTGCCGATGCTGAGCAGCCACGCCGTCTGCGCGTCCAGCGCGTGGACATCCCGAAACTGCAGCGAGTCAGCACCTTCGACCACGCCAACCGCCCACGAGGCGCCTCCATCCACAGTCCGCGCGTAGCGGCCTCCGGTGCCGGCGGCCCAGGCAACATCTCCGGATACTGCATGCACAGCAATAAAGAGTGCCTCCGTATCGGTCGGCGCCGTTTCTGAAGTAGCGAGAACCATCGGGCCGTCAGAGCCGGCGGGTCCGCATCCGGCCATAAAGATTGTGGCCGCCAGGAGTGTCCATCCGACAGAAATTGTTCGTCCTGCAGCGGCTCGTGTTGCTTGCCCGATGCCCATGTCGTGTCCTCGCTGTATTCTGGTTCCGAATAATACAGCTTTGTCACCTAGCTACGTTGCCGCTACGCCGGGCAGCATCGACTGAAGCGTAAGTGGACGTGCGAACCAAACGATGACAGCGAGCGGACAACCAGCGAACATCGTCGTAGTCGGAGCCGGCATTATCGGACTCACCACGGCACACGCGCTCGCTGAGGCGGGACACGCAGTGGTGTTGCAGTCGGCAGCATTTACGCCACACACGACGTCAGATGTTGCCGCCGCGATCTGGTTTCCGTTTGCAGCCGAGCCACGCGATCGGGTACTTGCCTGGAGCCGCTCGACGTACGCGGCCTTCGAAGTAGCGCATCAACAGAACGTGCCCGGGGTGTCGTTTTGCGAAATGAAGGACTTGTACGACAAGCAGGTCGAAGAGCCGTGGTGGGCCTCGGCGGTTCCGGCGTGGCGACGATGTAACGCGGACGAGCTGCCCGCGGACTACAAGGACGGCTTCGGGGCGCAGGTACCACTCGTGGAATCATCGCGCTATCTCGAGTACCTGCACGGCCAACTCGGCAAACTCGGCGTCGTGCAGCGTCCGGGTTTTGTGCATCGGCTTGCCGACCTCGAGGCGGATGTTGTCGTGAACTGCACGGGCCTCGGCGCGAGGTCGCTGTGCGGCGACGAGCGCGTTACCCCGATTCGGGGGGTTGTTGTGCGCACAGAAGTGGCTCCGTTCAATTACTCACTCGCTGACGACGAGGGGCCCAATGCACTTGCCTACATCGTCCCGCGCTCCGACGACTGCGTCCTTGGTGGCTACGCCCACTACGGAAGCGGTGTGCTCGAAGTGCAGGAGCACGAGGCAGATGATATTATCCGACGATGTGCGCGACTGCATCCGGCCGTCGCGGATCTCGCCGTGAAGGAAGTTGTGGTCGGATTGCGTCCCGGTCGGTCCTCGGTGCGCGTCGAGGCGGATCCTGCTGACGACCGCGTGGTGCACAACTACGGGCACGGCGGGTCAGGTTTTACTGTCTGCTGGGGATGTGCGGCTGAGGTCGTTGACCTTGTGGCGGGGCGCATACAGTGACACGATCACTTTCGGATACTGCTGGTCGGGTGCGCCTTTTGTATATTTACGTTCGTGTACAACCACCCGCTTCGTACTGACGCGCGGGTGACAGCGCAGGCCCGTAGCTCAACTGGCAGAGCAGCTGACTCTTAATCAGCGGGTTCGGGGTTCGAGTCCCCGCGGGCCTACTCCTTGTAAGTCGTTGTGCCCGTTATGGTCTGTCACCTTACGAGGCGCAATCGTGAATCCGTCGCCAGGTTGTCACCCCC
>JAUIJQ010000100.1 GCA_030431165.1 Rhodothermia bacterium
ATCGTTCCTACCTCCGGACCATAACCAAGCGACGTAGCCCACGCCTGTACATCCACAACGCCGGACAACGTCGTGTCGCTGGCTGTTGTGTACGAAGCGGGAGGTAGGTCAGCGTAATCCAGCGGATCGAGCGACGGCAACCCGACGTCCCCCGATCTATAAACGTTGTCTTCAGACCCGTTGCTGTCGACGTTTGGGTCAAATATCTGGTTGATCCGGCCGCGAGGCGTAACACCGTCAGTTCCGGATGGTCCATACGTTCCATACCCCTCGATTCGCATTCGCGATCCATCCACATCAAGGTCACCGTTGGCATGGATGTTTGCGTTCAGTCCGTCATTTAGCGTCCGCACAGAAGCCGTACCGTCGAGACTGACTTCCGTATCACCCATCACGCCGTACCGAAAGGCGGGTGGTACGGCCAGCGATGCAAATGCCTTGGTATAACGTGCTTCGATGATGTGCTCGCCTGCTCCGAACTCTCCGGTCGATACAACCTCGACGGTGTCTTCGTGCAGTGCCGTAACGACGACGGTGAACCGCGCATTACCGTACGTCTGAGTCGAGAAGCCGTAAGACGTAGGATCCGACTGCCAGTGTTCTAGGTCATCGACCAGCTTTCGGGCGGTGAGGTGCATGCCGGTTGTAGCTGCCTCGCGTGCCAGTACCTTGTACTGATAAGAGGCAAGCTCCACATCAGCTTCGTTGGTCTGGCGCATGGCGGCGACAACGAGGATGCCGACTGTAAGGGTAGCCGCAAGTACAAGTATGACCGCTGATTGTCCCATGGTGCAGTTTCGGTTTAGGGTCTATCGCATGACCAGGTTGACTGGGCGAAAGACCTTCTGCCACCGCGTCTGCTCGACCTGACGCCCTTTCCCAAGGGGAGAGATGGCGGCAAGCTCGATGGCTACTATTTGGGTGTCCTTGAAATTTGTTGTGACGGCGATGGAATCACGCGTCATTGGATCGACTGTGATTTCCGTAATGGTGCCGACGCTCGTGCCGCTGACGGTGCCGTCGATTAGTCGTTCAAGCGTGAGCGTGGGGATAGTTGATCCATCATCAAGCGTAACGCTGCCGGTCTCACTCCATTCATACCTGATCACATGGACGGCGTCGTCTGCCTGCGTTGTCTGCCCCAGAAACTCGAAATAGCGAGTCGTACCGGTCGTGTCGAATCCCTGAATGGCATGCGCCGCCGTATCAACACCCGCGCCCAGGTTTCGGATATCCTGCTCCATGACCTCGACAACTGACAACATGCGGGCCTTCGCGGCGGAATACCGCGTCGCGTCATACGAAGCATCGCGTGACCGAAACTGCGTCACGGCAATCGCCAGAATCACGATCGCGGCCGTTACAACACCGGTGATATGGTCGAGAATCAACTGCACGTCACGGTCCGCCGCCTGGCAGGCTTGTGATCTGTTGATACGTAAAGACGCGGCTCATCTCGATCGTCAGCGGATTTGACCGGTTTCCGACAAACAGGTGCTCATTCTCGATCTCGAGGCGCAACTCCTTCGCGAACGTCTGATAACCCGTGTACACGTCCGGTGCATATTCGTCGACGTAGCGCACGTCGAGGGTTACGGTGTATCGGAATTCTCCGAGCGTTCTGTCTATTGTGACACCGTCCAGATCATCGAGATCAAGCGCATCACTGAGCATCGTGGCTCCGCCAAAATCGATTTCGCTTGTCAGCTCGTCGGCGTCTGATACTGCCGGAAAATTGAAGACGCGCAGCGTGTCGGTCTGGGCGTCGAATGCCAGCCCTCCGGCCGCCTCGAGAATGTCGACGCCAACAGCCGTGGCGTGTGTCGCAGCCTCGTTGATGACCATGCGCGTGTCCGTTTTCCGCTTCGACTGAACTGCTGTCAGCGACAGAAGGGAAACGAGCGACATAGCGAGGATTCCGTATAGCGCCTGCATGGGTTATTCCTCCGACGCCGTTACACGAATGATCTCCTCGATCGACGACTCGCCGAGTTTCACTACTTCCCGGGCTGAGGCGACCAGCGTAAGCATCCCCTCTTCGATCGCCAGTCTACGAACAGCATCTTCGTCAATCGTGGAACCTGACGAAACGATGCGGTGCCGGATGCCCCGACTGAAGTAGAGTGCCTCACCAATCGCTCGCCGCCCTCGATACCCAAGTCCCCGACAGTTCGGACACGACTGGTCGTAGGCGGGCTCGTAGAACGTGGTCTCTTCCATTTCCTGTTCGCTGAAGCCGACCTCGGCCAGGAGCACTTCATCGGGATTCCTGTCTATGCGCTTGCACGTGGGGCAGAGTTTTCGCAGAAGCCGCTGGGCTACAACCAAGTTGATGGCATACGCAAGCAGGAACGGCTCGATGCCCATCTTGAAGAGCCGGCTGACAGCCGAGGGAGCATCGTTGGTGTGCAACGTAGAAAACGTCAGGTGACCGGTGTTGGCGAGCTTGATCGCCAGCTCGGCGGTAACCCTGTCACGCATCTCACCGACCATCACGATGTCGGGGTCATGCCGAAGAATCGAACGCAACGCATGTTCCAGCTCGAGCCGCGGACCCAGCTTGATCTGCCGAACACCCGGAATGATGTATTCAACCGGATCTTCGACCGTCAGCACGTTGATCTGCGGCTTGACGATCTCCTGCAGCGCAGCGACCAGGGTCGTGCTCTTTCCCGACCCTGTCGGACCGGTCATGATGACCATCCCGTGCGGTTTGCGAATGGACTGCCTGTACCGCTCCAGCGCGCCCGAGAGTAGCCCGATGCTACCGAGATCGCGAAACACCTTTCGATCATCAAGGACTCGAATCACGACGCTCTCAGCCTTGATGTCGCGATTGGCTGTCGCAATGGGCAGCACCGAGACGCGGTATCGGATGAGCGCGCCATCGACACTGCGCTGGATGTATCCATCTTGTGCAGCCTCCCGCTCAAACCGATCGATATTGCCGCATCGATCTTTTGCCACGGCAATCATCGCCTCGGGCGACACCTTTGACTGCGTGTTCCAGAGTTGCAGCTCGCCATCGATTCGAAAATGAAACTCGGTGTGCTTCTCGGCATTGGGGTAGATGTGAATGTCGGATGCCCCCTGCCTGACGGCGTCAACAAGGGCACCCTCGACCAGGTTGATCAGCGCCGAGCGGTTGATCTCGGCATCGAGCGCCTCCTCATCAACGAGGTCAGTTGAGCCCTCATCGAACGTTGCACCGATATCAAGCGCCTCTGCTGATCGGTCAGCACGAATACGATCGAGGTACTCGTTCTTTCGGGGAAAAAGCTGCTCGAGAACCGGAAAGATCTTGTCCTCGGGCGCATAGCAAACCTCAAAGCTCTCGAGGTCGAGGCTATGCACGAATCGTTGCAGCTCCGGATGCGTTGGGTCGTTCGCGGCAAGAACGAGCTTCAGCGTGTCCCTGTCCGTGTCGGCCTCGTAGCTGAGTGGCACAACCCTGTGCTCGACGAACGCGTCACGTTGTTCTTCCGAAAACGACTCGATGACGCGCTGCGCGAAGCCCTTGTCAAATGACTCGGGCGAGATGTCAGCTGTCCTGAACGCATACATCCGCGCTGCTTCTTCGTAGACAGCTTCGCGCGCGACCGACGGGTGCCGGGCGACAACGCGCCACAACGCACCTTTCTCGCCGCGCCGTCTCCACTCGTTCAGACAGTCCTGCGCGATGCGTGCCGGGGCAATATCGCTCGCAACGAGCGAGCGCGTCACACGGTCCCGGATCCGGTCTGACCCCTCCCGATCGAGCGAGATGACGTCTTTTTCGCCCGATGCGCCATCAGTGACGACGGGTTGCGTTCCGTCGATCTCACCAGCATCAGTTGTGGAGACATCCGTCGGTTCACCTTCCGTTTCGAGGAAGACAATAGTCTCGTCAGGTTGGAGATCGTCTCCGAATATTTTCCGGATCTTGCTCACTAGCTCGGGCTGAACATGATGTCAGAAGCTGAGGGCTGAATCAGGGCCGACTCGGCCGTGACGATCGTCAACAATCCGACGAGGATTGAAATGACAATGGCCGTAACCGTCTTTATCGTTTCGACGGCTGTCTCCATTTTCAGATTGGTTTCGCGCTCGTAGAAATCCGCCATCTCCTCGGCGCTCTCCCGAATGCCGCCGGTTTCTGAGCCAGACCGAAAACGTGCGATCATCATAGGCAGGAAGACCCCTGACGCCTCCATGGCCGCGATTACATCGGCACCACGAGCCATCATCATCGGTACCGTGACAGACTTGACGCGCTCCTCCAGGTATGTATTGCCGGTTGCCTCAGCGGCGATCTTCATGACGTCGTGATTCTCGCTGCTGCCGGAGTACAGAACAGAAAAGACACGGCAGAAGACTTCGAGGTTCATCTTGTGCAGCAACGGACCGATGTACGGCAACCTTATCATATGCTTGTGGATGAACAACTTGCCGCGCGTACTTCGGCCAAGCAGAATGCCGACGATCAGGAGCACTGCCACTACCAGAAACGTCCACCACCCGTTGACATCGAACCATGCCGCCGTTGACAGGGACATCCTGGTAAGGGTCGGGATCTCGACGTTGTACTCGAGAAACAGTGACGCCATGCTCGGGATGATGTACACGATGAACCAGATAAAGGCGGCAAATGTCACGGCGAGTGTAACGGCCGGAGTGATCATCGCGCTGCGCACGCTCTTCCTAAACTCGTCTTTCCGCTCGAGGTAGCGCGCTGTTGCCTCGAACATCTCAGCCATGTTGCCCGATGAAGCAGCAAGACCGAGCATGTACGCGGTGAACTTGCCCAGCGCGTGCTGGTGCTTCATGAACGCCTGCTTCGGATCGACGCCTCCTCTTAGGTCGCTACTCAAGTCACGGATGACTTGCCGCAGGCTGCGGTTCGTTGTGTCGGTAATCAGCAGGTTCAGGATTTCGTCAAACGCGAGTCGCCGCCTGAGCATGTTGGCGGACAGCCGCACGAACATGACAAGATCAGTCGATGGGGGCCGCCGACTGACGAGGGACGTCTTTTTGCTGATCGCAATAACCTGAAGACCGAGGCGCTCCAGGGCCTCGACAACTTCTGCGCGCGAATAGGCCTTCTGCTCACCCCGAACGATCTGGCCCGATGGGTGACGCACCTTGTACCGGTACGTGCGCCGCTCTTCAACCAGCTCCGTCTCGAAGTCGTGCTGATTGGAGAGGACCTGGATCCGCTTCGCCGCGGCCCTCCGGGATGGCGCATAGACGCTACCCCGGATGGCATCGCCGCTCAAGCTCAGACCGCTGAAACGGAATTCGCGCATGCCGCCACCGTGGCTACAAAAAGGCTTGTTGGGGTTGGAGACGAAGAATCGGGCCGGGGCGACGATCGCCCCGACCCGCCTTTCAGACCGACCACAGGTTTGCTATTCGGGATCGTCCCCTGGCACTGTACAGTTCGAAGTCCCCAAATCCAGGAATTCCTGGGGCTGCGAAATCTCTTGGTCGGTGATTCCCACTACCGTTATCCGGGCCCTGTTCTTCCGTATTTGACTACAGGCCTCGATCACCAGGCCACTTTCGTCAGCGCTGACGATCGTATAGCCACCATTCTGGTTTATGTAGTAGTCGTTGCCGTTTACGGCGTAGCCAAGGGCTGGCAAGGTTGCACCAGTATAGTCGACGGGGTCACTCTTGGCTGCACCCTCTTGTCCACCGAATGGTGCTGGTTTCTGCTTCCAGGCCTGTGCATCCGAAGCGATACGCACCATGTCCTGGATCATGGCGTCGGAGTTTGACTTGATCGCGTTTTCGTTGAACGCGCGGATACCGACGACGATGGCGATACCGACGATCACCGTCGAAAGCACGAGCAAGATGAGTTGCTGCTGTCCCATTGGGCTCTCCTGTGTTGGTTTCTACTATAGGGTCGGTCTGCCAGAGCCGAACGCCCGCTTCGATATCGCGAACGTAAATCCGGTTGTCACCCGCGACTTCCATCCGCAATGGACGGTGGCCACAGGCGCCCGGCACAACCCGTACTGGCGCCGATAACCCCTTAGATTCGCGTGGGTTAGTGCATGGCGCAGGTCAAATAGAAATACGGCGGCCTGCCAAAAGCCGAAAGAAACGGCGGGCGCAACTGGCGTGCGCCGGCGGGAGACGAAATGCACCAATGGCGCATGCTGCGTGCGCCAAAGGCGCACTCCAAACGCGCCGGGTTCTTAGCGCTTGCGGGCGAGGTATCGTTCAGTAGCGCGGCGGGCCCGCTCAAACGCCTCGAGCATTTGCTCAGCGTCTCTGAA
The DNA here is from genome assembly GCA_030431165.1 of Rhodothermia bacterium. Taxonomy (GTDB): domain Bacteria; phylum Bacteroidota; class Rhodothermia; order Rhodothermales; family JABDKH01; genus JANQRN01. The sequence goes on from JAUIJQ010000100.1 coordinate 6,267, forward strand.
TCGCTTGCGCTGAGACACGTCAAGTGAGCGCTTGAGGAAGCGCACCATCTCGGGGTGCACCTTTCCGCGCAGGCGCTCGTGGCCGGGCAGCGGCCACTCGTAGGGCCACTCGGGCCACTTGCTCGTCAGCATCCGGTATATGATCAGCCCGGCTGAGAACACATCTGATCGCTTCGACGGCTTGCCCATCGCCTGCTCGGGAGCCATGTGACCCACGGTACCCGTGCCACGGCCCTTCAACGTATTCTGGGCAACCTTCGCGATGCCAAAATCCGCCAACCTGAGGTGGTTGTCCTTGAACAGAATAACGTTGTCAGGCTTGACGTCGCAGTGAACGATACGCTGGGCATGCGCGTAGGCGAGCGCCTCAAGCATCTGCTCCGCCAGGTCAAGTGCGGCTGTCACCGAGATGCGCTTCTGTAGCCGGTCTGTGAGCGACCGCTCACCCAGCGGGTACGTCAGCACAAATCGTCCCTCGATGATGCTCGCGTCTTTGAGCGGCAAGATGTTCGGGTGGTCGAGCTTGGCCGTGATGCGTACTTCGTTCCGAAAGTCCCGCAACACCTCGTCGGTGATGAGCTCTGCGTGGGGAACCTTCAGCGCAACACGTACCCCTTCGATCGTGTCCATCGCCCGGTAGACGTGGGCAAACCCGCCGTCGCCGAGGCGCCCCTCAATTCGATACTTGCCTACGCGCTGGCGCGCACGGAGGCGCACTCCCTTCCGACGACCGGTTGCCATGGATTCGAAATCCGACCTTGACCGCTTTCTTTGCGATGGGCGCTGTGCATCAGGACCACCAACGTTTGGCAGGATAACGATTTCGGAATCGCCTGCTCGACCGTCTCCCTGCTCTGCAATGTCGTCCGCTACGGACGCGCGCGCTCCCTTCTCAACCAACGTTTCGTGTCTCAGTTTTTCAGGTTCACTCCAGGCGTAATCGGCGTAGCCTTGCGGCGTCCATCCGATACTCAGACGCCCTTGTCGTCATCACACGTCGCAACCAGTCCTGCCCATCAGACTTGAGACTTGCGTGGTACTTCAATGTACGTGGCCGCTGCCATTTTGTCGACTTGTCTACCTTTGTTCAGCGCGCGAATTTCTGTCCCTCTTGTTTCCCGATTGATACCACCTGCAGGCTGGCCGGGCCGCACGTTCTATGTCCAAGCGATTCGTGATACTGGGGCTGGCGACAGCGGAGCTGCTCACCATGTCGTTGTGGTTCTCAGCCACGGCCGCCATTCCCGATTTATCGTCGGCGTGGTCGTTGTCATCGGGTACGTCCGCGTGGCTGACGATGAGTGTGCAGCTTGGGTTCGTCGTTGGTGCGCTGCTGAGCGCCGCCACCAACCTGGCTGATCGCGTACCGGTTCGTGTCCTGTTTTTTGTCTGCGCCATTCTCGGAGCGCTGTTCGCGTTTTCGATGGCCGCCATCCCGGATAACTGGGCAATCCGCACCCAGGCAATGCTGTTGCTGCGGTTTTTAACAGGGGTTGTGCTTGCCGGTGTGTATCCGCCGGGAATGAAACTGCTGGCCGGGTGGTGTCGCCATGACAGGGGAAAGTGTATCGGCCTGCTTGTTGGCGCAATCACCATAGGCTCAAGCCTGCCGCACCTTATTGCCGCGTTTGGATCCGGTGCAACTGGTCTACCGTGGCGTACCGTCATAGCCACGGCGGGCGGACTCAGCGTTGCCGGAGCCATCATCGTCCTGGTCGTGGGGCGACCGGGTCCGTTTGCCACCGCGGCGGCTGAGTTCCACTGGCGCCACGCGGTAGCGGCCATCCGGTACCGACCAACCCGCCTGGCAAACTTCGGATACCTCGGTCACATGTGGGAGTTGTACGCCATGTGGGCGTGGGTCCCACTTGCGCTACTGGCGAGCTACGAAGGGGCCGGATGGTCGGCCACCGCAGGTCGGATTGCCGGCTTCTCGGTTATCGCCGTTGGTGGTGTTGGTGCTTACATCGCCGGCGTGGTTGCTGACCGGGTTGGCCGCACCACCGTCACCATCACCAGCCTGATGGTGTCAGGTGCCTGCGCGTTGACGTTCGCATGGCTACCCGCGGCGCCATTGCTGCTTACAATCGTCGCGCTCGTCTGGGGCTTCGCCGTAGTAGCTGACTCAGCGCAGTTCTCGACCGCGGCATCGGAGCTGTGCGACCCGCGTTACGTCGGCACGGCACTGACCATGCAGACGTGTATGGGTTTTCTGCTCACGCTGGTGACGATTCGCGGATTACCACTTGCCGTCGAGGCGTTATCCGGCCCCGCCGCGTATTCATTGCTGGCACTGGGACCGGCGTTCGGGATCTACAGCATGTGGCGACTGCGCACACTCCCTGAAGCGAAACAAATGGCAGGCGGAAACCGGTGAGCCCGGCGCCCATCCGCTATTCGTACGCCCATCCGTGCGGCTATGCTACCGTCATGCGTACTGGCATGCGTACCGTCCTTCGTACCGTCCTTCGTACCGTC
>JAUIJQ010000101.1 GCA_030431165.1 Rhodothermia bacterium
TTACCTGTGCAGGCCAACTACGCAGATCTGATTCACCGGGTGCTGAACCGACCGAGTACTCGAGTCCGACCACGTCACTCTCAAAATCGTAGACGGCGTTCGTCAGGAAGATGTCGACTGCATCGGGCCGAACCCGCGCCCGCATGTTCAGACCAAATGGCCCGGTCGGATCTTTTGCCTGACGCTGAACGAGCAGATGATCGCTGGCCGCGCCGGCGTTGTTGAGCGCGCGCACGCCAACGACCAGTGGCTCAACATAACTTCGGGGCAGACCCGAGAACTCTGCGACAACGCGATTGTTGGGTGTGCCGGTGCCCACTCCTTTGAAGACCCGGAAGGTGTCGGCAACCGTCCGTTGCGGATGGAATTGCGGCGCAGCTGGATCAGGATTGGTGACATACTGGTACGTCTCGATACCCGATTCCGGATCGCTCGAGGCACGCCACATCGGCGTCACCTCGGGAGGCCTGACGTTCTGAATCGAAGCGGAGATGTACCCGTCGCGACTTGGTCCCGGATGTGAATATGATGGCACACTTGTAACAGCCGGATACGTTGGTGGCGCTCCGGGGAACGGAAGAACGAGGATCGGGAACGTGAATACAGTGCCGGGTACTGTCGGCGGCGTGGGATCGTGGATCACCGGACCGTTACCGTGCACGGTGCTTGACAATCCGACACCGTTGGTTGCCCTTACCGCGAGATAGTACTTGCTGCCCGGCTGCAGCGAGAACAGACGCGTTGCACTACGCACAAACACGGCCGGCTTGCCATCAAAACCATCAGCACGGAAGCGCTGCCCTTGCAGCGGGGTCCAGTCGATAACGTTTGACCCACCGCTGAACGTGCCAACGGCATACTCGAACGTCGATATGTCTGACTCCTCGTCGCGTGCATAGACAAACACTTCGATCTTTGTGCCGTCGAGCGTCCAGTATCGCAGTTCGGTTGACGTCGTAATAGTGCCGGTGGCCGGATCTATCCGCACAATGTCGTGTGCGGTTGATTCGTACACCTCACTCAACATGAGGCGGGGCGTCTCGGGTGGTGTCGTGTCAGGATCGGGATCTGGCGGCGGCGGCACGCTGCTGCTTCCAGCCATTGGGCCAACGTCCACGCTGAAGCTCTGACGTCTGATGGCCGTATTGCCCGCAGGTCCGCGGGCCCGGACGCCGACTGAGAAGTCTTTCCGCTCGTGGAACGCCTCGTTCGACTCATCACGCGAGTAACCCGACTTCGATGTGTAGAACGGTACGAGCGTGGTTGATCCAACCGATCGGTAGTCGGCCAGCCCTTCGCCTGTCCCGTCGCCGCCGTTGCGTTCGATCTGCACGCTCACCTCGGCTACACTGAGTGGGTGCTGCATGCTGACGCCAATCATGGCACGACCCGCGTATCCCTCCCGAACCGTCTGCACAGAGATGTTACCGATGGTCGGCACCTGAAGTGACTTGGACAGTCGGTCCTTCAGATTGGTCATCCGCGTCGCGACAGAATCCGCCAGGAATGGGTTTTCAGCGTGTTGACTCACAAGATTATCGACAAGCACGTATTGCATCGCCGTGATGTCAGCACGTAACTGGTACACGCTTTCCATTGTGTTTGTCACACGTGCATGCGCCTGCAGCAGGGGCCGGACCCGGTTGGTCTGCTCAGCAAGCACCGACACTGCTGATGAGCCGAGGCGATCAGCAAGCGTACCCAATCCGCCGAGGTTAAAGTCGTACCACAGCCCTACGCCGTTTGAGATGTAGCTCTGCCTGAGTGTGTTGTCGTCGACATTCTCGAGCAGATCCTGGTGGGCCTGATATGCCGCCTGGGCGTCATCCGAACCCGATAGCTCAGCAAGTATGCGCACACGCTCTACTGACGTGGCAATTCGAGCGGCTTTGGAGCTCTGCGCATTGTAGGCCGCGGTAACATCCGACTCGATTGTCGAACGCTGGGTGATGAGTTTGTCCTGCATGCGCAGGGCCCAGGCCCGTCCGCTCCAGTACCAGCCTGCGTATCGGGCGTAGTACTCTTCAAAGGCGTTCTCGGCGGTAATGAAATACCGCATCATGTCATTAACGGACGGCTCCGAATCAATCGTCGCACCTACGATTTCTCCCGTGAACGGATCATAGTTCAAGTCCACGGAGATCTGCAGCGACATGAGCCAGTGAATCAAACTCAGGTTCTCACTGATCGTGTCGATCGCTTCAACTGTTTCTTCAGCTACGGCTGCAACGGCTTCGGCGAGACCATCGCTCTGTCCGTCGATAGCTGCGGCGGTAGAGGCGTCGACGGTGAACGTTGGGGCCTCGGCATCCGGACCTGAGTGTCCCGGATCAAACTGCGTCACGGGCGACTCGGCAAGCGAGCCATAGAAGTTGTCCAGGGTCTGCGACACGTCGGCACTTAAAGCAATTGCCTGGAGTTCGGCCTGACGCAGCCGTGGCTCAACAAGCGCGGCGACTGAAACAGCCTCATTCTCAAATGCATTCGCTTTGTCGCGCGCTTCGTAGATGGCGTCCCATGCGGGATCGTTCTGGGCGGGTCGAGGACCCGGTGAGTCGCCGTAGAAGAGACTGTCCCTGACGAAGCGGTAGCCCGGACGGCTACTTATTGAGACGGGTTCGTTGGAGAGGATTTGCTGAGCCCAAACATTGCGCTGACTTTCTTCAAGCGTGTGGAAACGCGCGCCCGCAGCCGCGGCATCTTCAGCAGACACTACCAGATCCTCCAGCGGTGTCGTCTGGTTTTCCATCTCCTGCCGCGCCGACTCGATGTCATCGGCAAGGCTCGTAATGTAGTCCTTGAAGTCCTCGGCCTGCTGCTGTGCCTTCGCGATCAGATCATGCGAAGCACCTTTGCCAAACCCGGCGCGCACACCGGAATCCGAGATCGCCGCCCACGCACGTACGGTGCCCACGACCGGAATGTCCACCGCGAGTGCACCAAACATCTCAAAACCGGACGGTCTCTTCTTGACGAGCGCTGCGCGCAGCTCAGCGCCGGCACAGACTTCATCGATCAGGACGTCAACGCAGATGTCGGCATCAACAATCGCGTACGCCCCAAACGGCATTGGGAACTGTTCGTCTGTAATAAGCCAGATCGCACCCTCTGCCGACACGTCGATCGAGATGATCGGAATATCAAAGTTGAAGGAAATCCCGGCCTCCAGCAGGAATCCGATGTCAGCAACGGCAAAGGTCCCGGTAGCCGTAAACATCTCCTTGATAAGGTGCAGCTCACCTTCACCGATGATGCCCCAAACCAGTCGTCCGTTGCGGTCCAACATGAAGACGTTCAGGTCGAGTCCGCCCGTGGCGTAGATCGGAATGTGCACGTCAACGGCGACGTTGCCGTCAAGCATAAACGGTGCACGCGACGCGGCGATCGAGAATCCGGCCGTTAGCTCAGCATTTGCAAAACCGTTGCCGTCAAGACCAAGCACGCTACCGGATGCATCGATCACGATACTGCGATTTGTGAGCTGCAGGAAGGCACCCCCTTCGACAACGTAGTTGCCGGTACTTCCACCGATGCCGGCCTGGGCGAACAGCATCGCCGCAAAGTCTACATTACCAGCCGGCGGCACCGGCTTGATGGGTGTGTACCCAAACGTCGACAGCGCTCCATTCGGACCGGTAACAAGGTCCAGGTCGGCTTGCTTCGGATTGTAGAAGAACCCGCCGCCAAGCCCCGTCAACTCAACCACACCGGGGACGATCGGAACACCCACACTGGACGATACCGCGACGAACAGCCCGAAGCTCAGCTCTCCGTTGATCGTCGAAAAGCTTCCCGCCAGTGCAGCCTGCGCCTGCGTGTTGCCGACATTGAACACGCCACCACCGACCGCACGGAGAATGAGTCCGTCGCTCGTGTTGGCGTACTGAAGGCTCGCGGACATCTCAAATACGTCGCTGAGCTGCGCGTTGAAGTTGTCGATGTGCAGGTACGTTGATCCATTCGGCGTCTTGTAAAAGAGCACTTCATCCACGCCGCCAGAGAACGCACCGCCGTCGTTGTTTCCACTGCCGCCGATGGAAAGCGAAACACTGGACCCCTGGCTCCCACATCGACCAAAACACAGGTATTCGGTGACCGTGACGGTCTCCACCGGTGCCGACTGGCCCGCCCGCGCCTGCACCTCGGTGATGCCCTGTCCGAATCCGCCCGCAATCTGAACCTGTTCTCCGTTTGGATTCGAGATGTAGTCAAACGTCCCGACCGACAACGTCATGATGTCGAGCAGCGTGAACTCCGCTGGCGCAACGAGTCGTCCGATGTTGGTAACACCGTCAGATCCAACGATGAAGCCCGTGTACCCAACCGAGCCGCCGACACCTTCGATGTTAACGGATGCCGTGCCCCCCAATTCAAGCTGAAACTGTTGCAGGCTCGATGTGGCCGCGTCACCGCTGACCGCAACGGTGAAGAAGCTCGTCTCCAGATCAAACTGCACATTGCCTGAGACATTGTAGCGCAGTCCGTAAAGCTCGGTGTAACTGATACCCGCCTCATTCGGGAAGCTCGCGTCGTTCCCGAACCAGACAACCGCGTCGTCACCAATGTTGACAACACCATTCAGGTAGATCCCCGAACCCAACGGGTCGTACGGGTCAAAATCTACAGTCGCCTTGGTGAGCCTGAACGAGCCGAAGTTCCCAAGGGCATACTCGACATCCAGATCGAGCGCGCCCATATCCGCGTCAACGTCAACCTGGCCGTTACTATCTCTCCGGATCGTAATCGTCGCCGTCGTGGATGCATCAACGGGCTCCGGCAGCGTGATATCAAATGCCGCGGCAAACTCCAACGCGCTATTGACCACTGTCAGATCGACGCTTTCCAGCGAAGCAAATCCGCCGAGGATCTCGCCGCCACCGGCAGAAAGCTCTGTGATGGAGAAGCCGCCACCCGTATCAAACGCGAGTGAGCCGTACGTAAACTGGATGTCGGCGAAGTCCAGCGATCCACCATCTGATTGCACGCCGATCACACCATTGACGGCCTCGATCGTTGGCGCGTCTATCGCAAGCTCAACCGCTCCCTCAAACAACGAAAACTCCTGGTCGGGCAACGTGACCGAGTCCAGCCCAAACGTCAGCGCCGGATTCGCGGGCACATCGCGTACGCCAACGGTGAAGTCTTGAACGAGCACATCCATCGGCTCGCCGAACAGTTCCTCGAACGAAAGCTCGCCGTCGATCGAGAGTTCGAATGACGTGTCATCAAGCACGATCTCGAACGGATTACCGCCAAGTGGCCGCAACGAAGCAACACCAAGGGGGATTTCCCCTTCGAGTCCGACCGGGTCAACCGCGAGCGACCAGGCGTCATTCCCAAACCCACCGGCGAAGAAGAACGCGGGCTCGTCGGGTTCGCCAAGCAGCGAACTCGACACGGTTGCTGCCAGGTCAAGGCTCGGTGATGCACCTACCGTAATGCCAACACCCTGGATGGCGAAGGTCATCGTATGGTTCGCGTTGCCAATCGCGGCAGAGAACGTGTGTGACGACACCGGAGCCAGTCCTTCGCGATAAGTCTGAGTTGGGTCACCAAGTTCGAGTCGCGCATCCGTAAAGCCGGATGGCGTTAGTCCCACCGTTGCCGTCAAATCATGGTCACCGAGTGCCTCGGGAAGATCGACGGTAAGCTGTGCGACAAGTTGAAGCGGACTGTTCGTTTCCAGCGTCAGCGCATCGATGGTAACCGGCAGGCCTAGTGTGGGCTCCAGATCAACGGGCGTTGCAAGCGTGAGCGACCCAGCAAGCACGTTGTATGCCGCGTCGGTGTTGAGCTGGAATGAGACGTCAACGGTTGGCGCCGACTGTGGGTCATCAGCAAGGCCGGCCAGAACAAGCGACACGGGTGAACTTGTCGAAAGGTCCCACCCGTTGCCAGCGGCCGTTGCGTCAATCAAGGGGTTGCCCTGCGGGTCGCGCGTCACGAGGTAGGCTACGTCTTCGGTTGGCAATCCAATCCGCGCCGGCAACAATGCAACGATCCCACCGCCGATTGAGAACCCGTTCTCATCGAGAATGGCAATCGGCTCGTTGGGATCCTGCGCGGTGAAGAAGTGCGCAAAGCCCTGATTGACCGCAAACGGGCCAACGTTCAAGGCAAACCCGTCGCCAAACTCAGTTGTGAGCGATGTCAGCGGATTGCCTGCGAACACAAGGTCAGCAGTCGCCGCACCTGAGAAACCCAGGCCGGATGGCGACAGCAACACGTCCCCGCCGAGCGCTACGCGGATGTAATTATCCGCCGGCGCCGGCGAACCGCCCTGAACAAAGCCCAGCCCGAGGGGGGACAGGTCGAGCTGGAGATCCAGTGAGGAGGATATTGTGGCGGTACCGCCGGCAACGGCGAAATCGGGGAAACCAAACTGAAGATCCGCAAACTGAACCGTGGCGGATGCGCCCTCTGCCTGCAGCGCGCCGCTGCCCGACACGGTGAATCCGTTGACGTCGAGCACGCCGTTCGACGCGTCGAAAACGAGCAACGGTTCTTCAGCGTCAAGCGGTACGCCAAACTGGAACGGCTGGTCGAGCACGACCTGTCCGTCGGTAAGCCGTCCTTCGAGAACGTCGACCTCAACAGTTCCGCTGACCGAGACCGGCGGACCATCATTCTGGCCCGGGAATGCAAGATTGGCTGATCCGTTCAGTATCACCGATTCCGCGTCGGGGGCAAACGCAAACGCGACCGAAGATGGACCAAACGTCAGCGTTGCAGGACCGAGCTCTACCGCTCCACACGGCTCGTAGTTTTCGACGCTTCCCTGGAAGTACAGGCCGTCGATAACCTGCATCCGGAACGGCGCGCCCGATACTTCGGTGACGGAAATCGCAGGGCCCGCAGTGGATCCAAGTATCGGTACCTCGACAGCACTGCCAGGCTGGAACGACTCAACCGTCGCCTCGATTAGCCCATCGACTACGGCTGCATCCCTGATGAGCAGCCCGTCAGGTGGCATGACGCCGTGCGCCGCAAGTGCGGGTGCGCGAAGCTCAAAATCAAATCGAGGCACAAAGCCCGACACGTCTACCGATGCCAGATCACCGGTGTACCAGTTTACCGTGGAGGGTGCGTCGGTGTACGCGCCGATCGGCTTCAGCCACACACCGGCAAGTTGAAACGCGGGCAGGTCCAGACCGGGTATTGTGCCTCCGTGGATATCCTGCGGACCAATCACGAGTCCGTTCTGCGTCGCCGCCAGATCCTGAAGCGGAATCACAAACTCGCGACCTTCCGACAACTGCACGATCAGGCGCATGTCGAGCGCGACGTCGAACAGCCAGCCCGTCTGAGCGGCGTACGACAGACCGCCAACGCCGGCTATCGCGTTGACTTCAAACGCGACGGGGCCGACGTCCAATCGTCCGGCGCCGGCGGCGCCTGCATCGAAGTTGGTCACAACAAGGCTGGCGCCATCCCAGCGCAAGCCGAGATCCGCACCCCCGGCAACCTGCCCGTCGGCTGCGACGATCTCCACACGCGCGTCGAGGTCAAGCCGCGAGCGATTTGTCAGACCCGCGTCAACATACCCGGAGACGCCGGCAAGCGACAAACGCACGACGTCGCTCTCGCCAACAAGCGGCAGCGTCGCTTTAAGGTCGTCAAGTTGTACCGACCCGGATACACCGGTTGGCCCAACGGCAAGTGCAATCAACGCGTCGTCGCCAAGGTCGCGATCAAACAGGATGAGCGAACCATCCAGGTACAGGGCGGGACCGGCCTCGGGACGCGACTCAAATGCCAGCGAGCGGACGTTAATCGGCCACGAGTCGGGCACCGCCGGTGAAGCGTCTACGCCAATCGACCCCGAGACGTACTCAAATCCGTTGCCCGATGCGCGAACGACGACGTTGTCGAGAATGACGTTGGCAAATTCGGGCGGTGCGCCTGGATCAACGGCCGGTACAACAAGCCCCGGACCCGAGCCGACTGAGTTGATGGCCAACAAGCCGCTTCCCTGATCCACAAAAGAGACGAGGTCGGTGTCGCCGTCTTTCAGCTGCAGGTATGCGATGTCGGTCGAGGGCAGCGGCAACACGTCGGGTAGCAGCTCCGTGACGATGTCGCCAATCGCCGGATAAAAGCCGGTCGGGTCTGCGTACGCAATGCGCGAGTCCTGGTAGTAGAAGTCGACGCGGCCGCGGCCAATGGCGGGCGGATGCGTATCCAGAGCAAAATCGTCGGTGAACGTCGCCCGTACGTCGGAGTCGTACGACTGAGCCTCCATCACAGCCCGAGCGTCGACGTCTCCCGAAAAGTGGAATCCCGCTGAGTCAAGCACGGCGCTTCCGTCGATGTCAGCCGCAAACCCGGGATCAAACGGTGGAGCCGCTCCCGATTGCGCCGCGCGAAATCGCAGTGCTGATGATTGCGGATCGATGCCGCCTACAAGCGAAAACGCGTTGTTGAACGTGATACTGCCTGACGATACAGCGCCACCCTCCAGGTCCAGCAGCGCGTTGTCAAACTCCACCGTGGTCGTGGACTCGCCCAGCCGCAAGGTCTGAGTCCCGTCTACAAGCAGGCCATCAGCGTCGAGTCGGGCGCGGTCAACCTCAAACTCGAACACCGGGTCGTCAGCCGGCACCGCAAAGCTGAAACCCGTTTCCAGCCCAAACGACAGGTCCGTGAATTCACCTGTCACGAGGTCCAACTCAAACGTGCCGTCTGTAAAGTTCGACTCATCCAGCGCGAGGCGGCCCTCACCG
>JAUIJQ010000102.1 GCA_030431165.1 Rhodothermia bacterium
CGCGAACAACACACTCGAATCCGACCAACTCGTCAATCTCAGGACACAACTGGACGAGTCGGGCCGGGCCGCTGTCAAGGAGTCGGTTGGGATACCACCTTCGGGTGTGTCACTGGCGTATGTCGGGCGCTTGACCGCGAAGAAGGGTATCGATCGACTCGTTGCCGCGGTGCGGGTACTGGCAAACCGCACGCACTGCACACTGCTTGTCGTTGGGGATGGCCCAGAGCGGCGCCTGCTCGAACCGCTACGTGACAATCCTGACGTCACACTCATTGAATTCGGCGCGACAACGGCGATGGACCGCACGGGTCCCGTGGTCTATGCCGCCGACGTGATGGTGCAACCGGGATACGCGGGCCTGTCGGTAAACATGGGCCTCCTCCTCGGCACGCCCGTAGTGACAATTCCGTCACCAAGTGACGAACGCTTCCACAGCCCGGAAATATCGTTTGTAAAGCCGGGTCTGACCGGAGAAATTGCCACGGACACGTCGCCGGAGGCGCTTGCCAAGGCGATTGAAGCTGTCGTCATCCGTCGCGATGACTACGCGCGTGGCGCCATCCGATTTGCGGATCAACATCTCACAACACAGCGGATGATTGACGGCCTTCGTGACGCGCTCGCTTATGCTGATCGTGATTCGACATCGTCGGTTGTATGCCTTCAGTGGCCCACACTTGGGCCCTACCACATCGCCCGCATAAGGGCGCTTGCACGCCGCGTCGAGCCCGCTGGTTATCGCGTTGTCGTCCTGGAAACGGCGTCATCTGATCAAGCCTACGCGTGGGACGAAACAGACAGGTCAGGCATCGAAGTGGTGACGCTGTTTCGGGACAGGGAATACGAGACGATACGCCCATCCGAAATGTCCGGGCGCATATCCGCAGCCCTGAATGACCTGGAGCCGGATATCGTCGTATGCAATAGCTATAGCTTGCCCGATGCGCGTGCGACTGTAGCGTGGGCCGTTCGAAGAAACCGACCCGCCATTCTTACAACCGACAGCCAACGACGCGACGGCACGCGCGCGCGATGGCGCGAGCGGCTCAAGGGGTACGTTGTGAAGTTGTTCGACGCGGCAGTTGTTGCGGGGCAGCCACACCGACGGTACGTACGCGGACTCGGCGTTTCTGATGACGCGATCTTTGAGGGACTGGATGTTGTCGATAACGCTTACTTCCGCGACCAGGCTATCGGGGCGCGGCTTTCACCAGCGCGTAACCTGCCGGGCGTTTCTGACGATGCACCTTTCTTCTTGTACGCCGGTCGGCTTGTCACAAAGAAGAACGTCGACTTCTTGATTCGGTCGTTCGCTGCCTACGCCGCAGAAGCTGACGAGCCATGGCGCCTGGTTCTTGTGGGCGATGGTCCTTTATACCGCGAGCTGCTTGAATTGGCATCGGGCTCGCCCCTGATCACCTTCGCCGGACGCCAGCCATACGATGCGCTACCGCATTATTATGCCCATGCGTCAACGGTTATCCTGCCCAGTACAAGCGATCAGTGGGGGCTCGTTGTTAACGAGGCCATGGCGTGCGGCACGCCGGCACTCGTCTCTACGGCGTGTGGGTGCGCCGAAGACCTGATCATCGAGGGTGCATCCGGATATACATTTGATCCGACGGACACCCCACGGCTGGTGAGCCTGATGCATGAGATGTCCGCCAAATCCGACGTTGCTCTAAATGAGATGAGACAAGCTGCATTAGACGTTGTCTCAAATTGGGGACTTGACCGGTTCACCTCAGCCATGGATCAGGCAATCGAGTGGGCGACGAACCGACGGGTAAAGCGGCGGTGGTATTCGCGCGCGGCGCTGGCGACCTTGAATCGTGCTGCCAGACAGATCGATTCATTTCACGTCGTGAGCAAGTGAGCAGGTGAGCAAGTGGCAAATGAAGGGGTGTGCAAGTGGCAGGTGACGAGGTGACCGAGTAATCAAGCGAACAAGCAGTGTCTGAATTGCCTTCAGTTCTCATCAACGACTACCCCGGATACCCCTACCCGGTTCAGGTGTCCCGGGAGCTTGCACGCCGAGGATTCACGGTCATACACACGTATACCCCCTCCATCTCGACAACGCCAACGGGCGAAATTGCTCCTCTTGAAGACGACCCCGATTCGTTGTCAATTAGTCCCGTATCGTTCGGACGGGTTGTGAACAAACACAATCTTATACAACGCTTCTTTGACGAAAGAGCGTATGGAAAGGCGGTTGCGCAGATCGTCAAGGACAGGCGCCCCGAGATCGTGGTTAGCGCAAACTGCCCACTCGACGCAAATCAGACTATCCAGAAAGCGGCCGTTTCAGTCGGTGCACGTTTCATCTACTGGGTACAGGATCTGCTCGGAGTCGCCGCCAAGAACGTCCTGTCGGCAGCAGTCCCCATTGTCGGGGGATTGATTGGCGAACGGTACCGACGCATGGAGGTTGACCAGCTTCGGCGTAGCGACTCGGTTGTTGTTCTCTCTTCGGATTTTGTGCCCATCATCGAGTCATTCGGTGTTCAGCCCGACCGTATTCGCGTGATCGAAAACTGGGCGCCGATCGAGAATCTACCGGCGGGTCCTCGTGAAACCGTTTGGGCTACACAAAACGGATATACAGACAAGTTCGTTTTCCTGTATGCAGGATCGCTTGGGATGAAGCACAATCCCGAACTCATAGCCGAATTGGCGAGGGCGTTCGCGCACGACACGACCGTTAGAATCGTGGTGCTGTCCCGTGGCAATGGCGCTGACTATCTGGCGGCGCGACGCGCAGCCGAGGGGCTTGAGAACCTCGACGTGCGTCCATACGAGCCGTTCTCGAAAATGCCTGAAGTACTTGCGTCTGCTGACGTCCTGCTGGGCATTCTGGAATCCTCGGCCGGCATCTACTCAGTGCCGTCCAAGGTGCTGGCCTATCTATGCGCCCAGCGCCCGATTCTCGCGAGTATTCCCGGAGAGAACCTGGCTTCGCGCATCCTGACTGGAGCAGAGGCGGGCCTTGTCGCTGAGCCCGATGACGTGGCCGGCTTCGTGGATATGGCGCGTCGCCTGCGGGACGATCAGGAACTCCGATTCAGGCTCGGCAACAACGCACGCGCGTACGCCGAGGAAACGTTCGATATCCGGGCAGTGGCAGACCGCTTCGAAGAGGTGCTGGCCGTATGACTCGCGTTACTGTCATTGGCAGCCTGCCGCCTCCGTTCAACGGACAAAACGTCCAGACGCAGCGGAGCGCTTCCCTACTCTCGTGCCATTTCCATGTCGACACGATAAATCAGTCAACGGGGCGCGAGGCACTCAACGACGAGCTCTCTGTCGCAGCGCGCATCAAGCACTACCTCGCACAGCGCTCTCTCATTCGTCAGGCATTTGCGGATGTACCAGGTAATAACCCACCCGATGCCGTCATCTGGCACACTGTATCGCCGGCGCATCTGGGGCACATCCGGGACATGCTCGTCGTGCTACCCTCACTGCCGCGCTCCATACCACTGTACGCCGTGGTACACTGGGGCAACTTCGACCGTGTCTTTCGACAACGAACAACGGCGATAACGGCACGGCGGCTGGTTGATCGCGTCTCAGGTTTTGTCTTTCTGGATAAAGCCCTCGCCGATCGCTGCGCCCGATGGGTGCCGGCCGAAAAGCGACTGGTCGTGCCGAACTCCATCGACGAGGCACTGATCCCCTCTTCCGCCGCGGTCCAATCCAAGGTCGCCGGCGCCATCCCCGACGTACCCATGATCCTCTTTGTGGCCAACATGATTGCGTCCAAAGGCTACATGGAGCTCGTCGGTGGCCTGCACGAACTGGCCCGGCGCGAAGTTCGTTTTCGAGCAACCTTTGCCGGAAAGTGGCAGTCATCGGCAGATCGAATTGCGTTTGAACGCGCCGTCAAAGAAAACCGGCTTGACGATCGAGTAACGCATCTCGGGGCCGTAACCGACAGACAGACAGTCGCTGAACTCTACCTGAACGCATGCGTCTTTGCATTGCCCACCTACTACCCCACCGAAGCACAGCCGCTGTCGGTCATCGAAGCGCTGGCGGCGGCAACGCCCGTAGTTGTTTCGCGACACGCCTCACTTCCCAACATGGTGCGCGACGGACACGAAGCGCGGTTCGTTGACCCGCACAGTCCGACCGAGATCGCTGACGCAATCGAGCAGTTGCTGGAATCAGCGACGTGGCGCGACGCCGCAGCGGCCGCCCGACTGCGATTCGATAAGAAGTTCGCCCCCGATGTTGTGGCCGAGCAGTGGCGCGTGATACTTGATCAGACGTAACCGTTCTGTCACCGCTTGATAAATCCGAACTCCTCTCCCCGCCCGTTGACGGAGAACAATTCATAGCCGGCTGCCAGCAACGCAGCGACAGCACGGTCGGTCTGCTCCTGGCCAACCTCGGGAAACCGGTGATGGAACTCGACAAGTATCTGCTGAACACCAACACCCGATGCGAGCATGTCGTCGATAACGGCATACTCCGCTCCCTCGATGTCGAGCTTGAGCAAATCGACATGATCGTGACCGAGATCTGACATGATTGATTGCAGCCGCTTGACAGGAAGTTCTTCGGGTGCCCGGCCAGAGGCGTGTACCATGGAGTGCGAAACCCACTCCGGATTCTCGTTCGCCTGAAACGTCGCCGCGCCGTCGAAGTCCGCCAACCCGACGCGATGCAGAACGAATGTGTCTGGCAGGTCCTGGCGCTCAACCCATGCATGCGATTGGGGCGTCGGATCAAACGCATGCACAGTAGCACCGAACTCCCGGATGATCGCCAGGTCGAAGTCGATGTTATCACCCACACCTACGGCATAGATGACGCTATCAGCTCGTAGCGGCGCCGGGTGAAGCACCCATCCGCCCTCCCCCGGCAGGCCGCCGACACAGGTTGTTCTGATGCGGGCCGTGGGCCGGTGATACGTCTCTGTTCCGATGACAGAACGAGCGAACCAGCGCATCCGGCGCGCGGCTTCTTTGATTGATTCTCGCATCAGCGTGGGTTCAGATCTCAATACTGGGGTCTCATTCTGGGAACCAAGAGCCCGAATAGCCGCGATTTTTGCGCATTCGGGGTGATGGCCCGGCGTTTGTGAACGACCCTGCCAACCAGTCTGGTGAGTGAAACGCCACAATGGAAGTAAGTAGTACAAGTGTCTTCTCGGGTCGCATCGCCGGCCGGTTTTCGAATCGGTTTGCGGGTTTCGCCGTTCTGGATGCCGTCGGCATCCGGATCGGCACCATCATGGACACTTTCCTTGACGGAGACGACAAAGCCGTGTTTGTGCGCGTGGCAATCGGCAACATGGCCGCCGCCGACCCGCCGCTGCTCATCGCGGCCCACTACGTTACGCTCGTCGACCGTCAGCGATGCAAGATACAGGTGCGATCCATCCGCCGCTTTAACGCCAGCGAACAGTGTCCCGTCTGGGACGCTGCGTCGGCCGCCGCCGACAGCCTGGCATCACTGTTCGGTGCCCATCCACCAACAAATGCCATCCTGAACGACCTGTAACAATTGGATACCCGAATTCGTCTACCGGGAAATCCACACGCACTTTCTTCCCAACCGTCATGCGACCTCTCATCGCGTGGCGCCTCCGGCCGACAGCACTGGCCGTGGCGCTTCTGATCGTCCCAATCGGATCCGTCGTCAGCATCAACGCAAACGCCCAGGACACGCAACGAAGTGCCCGAGATGGCAGAATTGCGAATTACGACGACGCGAACGCTTTCCGCGCCGAGCGATCCGTTATAGAAGACCTGCTGCAGACGCTGGTCGGGCTGGTCAAAGACGCGACCCTTGCGGCACCCGATGAAATCGCCACGGATCGCCTTTTTGCGTTATCAGATCGCCTCTCCGGTGCCAAGCCTGCGATTGCGCGAGCAACATCACCTGACCCGGCTGGGGCCCGCACGCTTCGTGCGGATGAACTGGAGCAGGCGATGAACCTGCTCAGGGACCTCGTTGATCAGTCGGCCGACGTACGGCAGGAGCTCCGTATCGAGGGACAGACCGAGCTCGCCGACAAGATGCGCGATGTAGAAAACGGATTACTCGACGCGCTAGCCCTCCTGAAGAAGGTCGAGGTGAACCAGGTACGGTCGGAACAGCCAATGAACCAGGCTGACCGATGGGACGACAGAGCTGACGACCGTGCTGACAATAGAACGAGTGACGACACCGCCGACGGCGAACGCTCCGCACGCGACGACTGGTATACGTGGGCCGAGCGTTGGAAAGAGCGACGCAGCCGCGACCGGGACGGTCGAACGGACGATGACCGGTGGAACGATGGTCGGCGAAACGACAACCGATGGGACGACGACCAATCAGGTGAAGACGGTCGTCATGATGATCGATGGGACAACCGTACAGACAGCGCCGCCGACGACGACGACGAGTGGCGCAACCGATCGTGGCGGCACCGCAATTGGGACAACGGCTACGACCCCGAGACCCTCATCGGCGTTCACGTCGGCGAGTTCGGATACGGCTGGCCCTACCGCGAAACCGGCGCGTACCGCTCAATTCCGGCCATCCGCTACAACCGGGTTGACGGACTCGTCCTGGGAATCAGGCGCCTGCCGTTGAGCTGGGATTCGTGGGAGCGTGCTCGCCTGTACGGGCACGGCGGATACGCCTTCGGCGATAAGTCCTGGCAGTATGAAGTGGGTGCCGAGGCACGTACGGGAAACCGCTCCGGCTCAAGCCTGGACTTCAAAGCCGGCGCCTCTTACCGGCGCACAACCGCCACAGAAGACCTTTGGAAAAGCAGTTGGGTCGAAAACACGCTCGCCGCGTTTTTCTTCAACTACGACTTCCTTGACTATTTCAGGGTTGAGGGCTTCACGACGTACGCCAGCGCTCGGCTGACGCCGCGCCTGCAGGTTACCGGGGCGTACAGGCAGGAGAAGTACAGCTCGCTAGAAAACGAGGTGCACTGGACGTTGTTCGGTGGACGGGACTTCCGGATTAATCCGCCAATCGATGCCGGTGACATGAACTCGGTACTCGTCGCTGTTGAGGGCGGGTCGGTGTCTGATCTTGACTGGCTTCCGCGGGGTGCAGCGTTCCGGTTCGAAGCGGAGTTTGGCCGCGACTTTGGCGGTGACTTTGACTTCAACCGGTACCTCGGAGACGCCCGTGTCTACCTGCCGATGAGCCATCGCAGCACGTTGTCGCTGCGCGTTCGGGGTGGCACATCTGACGGCTCGCTCCCCCTTCAGAAGCTGTTCACCCTTGGTGGCATCGGTTCAACGCGCTCATACGCGCAGAACACGCTCGTTGGCACCCGGATGCTCCTCGGCAACGTGGAATACGCGATCAACCAGGACTGGCTCTGGGATGACATCTTGATCGCCGGCTTCGTCGATGCGGGCTGGGTCAATAACGCCGAATCGAACAAGTTTGACTTTGACGACATCTACCCCGCGGTAGGAGCCGGAATCGGCCTGCTAGACCGTTCGCTGCGTCTTGAGGTCTCTTTCCCGCTGCGCGACATCGGCGGGACGCGAGAGCCGTCGATCTGGCTGCGCGTGAATCCGTCGTTCTGATCGTAACAGAACGATAGCGAGATGCCCTTGACGTTTTGAGTGGGCACGCGTAGATAGGTCTATCGACCCGATGATCTTCGCCCGCGCAGCGGCTACTGGATCAAGTAGCGAGCATGCGTCGGTGTTCGTCACCGCTTAGAGGCTCGACGGTTGCCCGTTCCCAAGTACATCTTTTCTAACCTGGCAATTGCCTGTGTACTTGCCTTGCAAGCAACGATCGGGTGCGATTCGGTTGCAGTCGACCCAGGTATGCAGGTCGCAGACGACAACGACCAAGGTGACTCGCTGGATGTCTCTGATGACGGTAATGGTCCGGTAGTCAGGTCGCTCGATGTACTTCCCGACACAACGATTCGAGCTGGCGAACCGCCAATCAAGTTCGATCTCCCCAGCCGCTTCGGATATCTGGTGGAGACCCCCACGGCCTTCCGAGCAACGTCGAACGGGGTGCCGGGGCTAAATCTCACGTATGATGACACCCTTCGAATCGCTGCGTGGGACGCTGGTATAGACACGATCGTCGTACAGGCCTGGGCTGACAATCTGCTCGCAGTCGACACCCTGGTTGTGACGAGACAATGCTACGACTTCCTTTTCGCTGGCGAATCCTCGTATTTCCCACACGAACTCGGACAGTCGTGGGAATACAGTTTCCGCGACTGGGAAGAGGGATATTTCGGAACGATCACCACAGAGGGGGTAAGTACGTGGACGGTCACCGCTGTTTACAATTCGTGCACGCAAGCGGAGGTTGTTATTAGCGACCACATCACAGGCGAGGCCGTCCTCGAGTCGATATTGTCGACGATATCAGATTCGACCTGGTCGGTGTCCCGCATCGTCGAGCGCCGCTTCAAACTTGTCGGTGACGAACTCGACCTGGGCGAACTCAACGGGCCATTCGATCGACTACAGCCGCGTGTTTGGCGAACTCAACCGCAGGATACGTTGAGCCGACTATCGTACGACGAGTACTTCGGTTTTGGGACAGGTGGCCGCGGCCACGTCGAACTCGGCCAAGTACGTGAGTCGTGAGGAAGGTAGCGTCGTAGACGGGCGCGCCGTCGAGCGCGTAGTGCGCAA
>JAUIJQ010000614.1 GCA_030431165.1 Rhodothermia bacterium
GATCTACAACAGCCCCTACTACGGATTCGAAACGAAGGCCGACCTGTTCTTCGACCTGCGTTCGGAGTTTCCGAATCTGGTCGGATTCAAGGAGTTCGGAGGCGGCCCGTCGCTGAGTTACGCCGCGGAGCATATCACGGGAGCTGACGACGCGCTCACCTTGATGGTCGGCGTTGACACCCAGGTGTTCCACGGTTACGTCAACTGCGGAGCAACCGGCGCCATCACCGGGATAGGCAACGCCATTCCCGATGAGGTGCTGAAGATGGTCTCGTTGTGTGAGCTGGCACAACGCGGCGACGTCCAGGCACGGCGTTTCGCAAAAGAGCTCGGCGAGGCGCTGCACGTGCTGTCGACGTTCGACGAAGGCCCCGACCTTGTGCTGTATTACAAGTACCTGCTCGTGCTCAACGGCGAAGCTGAGTACGAGCTGCACTTCAACGAGACCGACGCGCTTAGCGCAAGCCAGCAGCACTTCGTTGAGACGCAGTACGCGCTGTTCAAAGACTGGTGGCGTTCGTGGCCCGGCAAAGAATACGCGGGCCGGCAGGAGTTCGCCGGATAAGGCTACGACAACTGAGCGAGTATCCCGTTCAACGTCTCGCTTGGCCGCATAGCCGCTGAGGCCAGCGCGTCGTCGGGATGGTAGTATCCGCCAATGTCGACCGGATCACCCTGGACGTCGATCAGCTCCTTGACGATGGTCTCCTCAGCGTCGGCAAGCGCCTTTGCAACCGGCGCAAAACGAGCGCGCAATTCCGCGTCGTCATCCTGCTTCGCCATCGCCTCGGCCCAGTACAGGCAAAGGTAGAAGTGACTGCCACGGTTGTCGATGCCGCCGAGCCTTCGCGTTGGTGACTTGTTCTCGTCAAGGAATCGCTCTGTCGCAGCGTCGAGTGCCGCAGCCAGCACCGCCGCACCTTTGTTGCCAAATGCTTCGGATAAATGCTCGAGCGAAACGGCCAACGCCAGAAACTCTCCGAGCGAATCCCACCGCAGGTAGTTAACGGACAGGAACTGCTGTACGTGCTTCGGCGCGGAGCCGCCGGCACCGGTTTCGAAAAGTCCGCCGCCGTTCATAAGCGGGACAATCGACAACATCTTGGCGCTTGTTCCCAGCTCGAGAATCGGGAAGAGGTCCGTCAGGTAGTCGCGCAGCACGTTGCCGGTCACCGAGATGGTGTCTTTGCCTTCTCGGATGCGCTCAAGGCTCACGCGGCACGCCTCGGCCGGAGCGAGAATCCGGATGTCGAGTCCGTCGGTGTCATGATCATCCAGGTACACCTTCACTTTGGCGATGAGCTGCGCGTCGTGCGCGCGGGTCTCGTCGAGCCAGAAGATCGCAGGCGCGCCGGTTGCGCGGGCGCGGTTCACGGCGAGCTTGACCCAGTCCCTGACCGCAGCGTCTTTTACCTGGCACGCGCGCCAGATGTCACCCTGATTCACCGCGTGCTCGATGAGCACATTGCCGGTGGCGTCCACTACGCGCATCGTACCGCTCGTCGGCACCTCAAAGGTCTTGTCGTGTGACCCGTACTCCTCAGCCTTCTGTGCCATGAGCCCGACATTCGGCACACTGCCCATCGTGCGTGGGTCAAACGCACCGTGCTTCTTGC
>JAUIJQ010000103.1 GCA_030431165.1 Rhodothermia bacterium
GTTGAAGTTGAAGTCCTTTGAAACGCCCACAACTTCGCCGCGACGTGGCGGGACAGCGATGCGCTGCCCAACGGCCTCATCCGGCGTCCACCCGAGGACGCGCGCAGCCGTCTCGTTGATAATGAACACGTAGTTCGCTGAATCGGGCAAGGCGGGCGCTTCGGGGAAGGTGCGCCCCGCGACCAGTTCAAGCCCAAGCGCCTCAGGGACGCCCACATCAGCCGGCATACCTTTGACGCTTACCTCATCTTCTTCCGGGCTGCCCTCGCGCCGGAAGTTGGAGGTCCAACCAAGCAACCCCGGAATCTGATTAAGAGCCGACACCGCCACAAGAGCCGGACTGTCGGCAGCAGCTTCACGCAGCGCCGGGTAGCTGCTGTACAGCACCGGGTCGTTCATGGGTATTTCGACGACGTGCTCTTTGTCGAATCCGAGGTTGCGATCCTGCATGTAGCGAAGTTGACTCACTACAACAAGCGCGCCCACGATCAGGAAGGCAGACACGCTAAACTGAACAACGACAAGTCCCCGACGCATCAACGCCGCACCGTGTGAAGAGCGGGCCCGACCGCGCAACGCGCGTACCGGCTCGATGCTGGACAGGAATAGGGCCGGATAAGAACCGGCGACCAGACTTACGAGGGCGACGCCGGCCAATGCCAGGGCAATAGCGGATGGCGTTATCAGAATGGCCGGATCAAGCTCTTTTCCGCTTAGTCCGTTGAACCATCGCATCCCGGCGACAACAAAAGCGAATCCCAGCACAACCGAGACAAGCGTCATGATGAACGCTTCGCCAAAGAACTGTCCGATGAGTTGCGTGCGATACGCGCCGAGTGACTTGCGCATGCCCACCTCGCGAGCCCGCAACGCTGACCGTGCGGTGGCGAGGTTCATATAATTCACGCAGGCCATCAAGAGTATCAACACAGCCAGCGTCGAGAAGCCGTAGACGTACGCCATGTCTCCGGATTCATCCAGCTCGTACTCGATCCCACTGCTGAGGTGGATCTCGGTCATCGGCTGCAGCGTGAGGTTGCGCGGCTCCGTGCCGGTTGCCCTCACGCGGTCAAGTAGCGCGGCGATCTTCTGTTCGACGGAACCACGCACCGAAGCCGAGGCAAGTCGGATGTAAGTAAAGAAGTTCGCAGAACCCCACATCTCGTTGTTTGCCCAGTATTCGCGCGTGGCAAACGACGCCAGGAAATTGAATTGCATGTGCGAGTTCGCCGGCACGTCTTCCATCACGCCGGTGATTTCAAACTCGGTGGCGTTGTTTCGCGTGATGCGCTCCCCGATTACATCGAGGCGGCCGAAATACTTCTCCGCCATCGAACGCGTCAGAATCACCGTGTTGGCTCGAGTCAGCGCGCTCGACGCGTCACCCGACAACAGCGGAAACGTGAACACATCGAAAAACGTCGAGTCGACGTAGTAGAAGCCACGCTCGCTGTAGACGTCTTCGCCGACCTTAATGAGTCCGCTGGATGGCTCGACACGCACCGCGGCCGACACCTCGGGAAGCTCGCGCTTCAGAAGGGGCGCGGCGATGGTGGGCGTCAGCGCGATGATGCCGTCGTCTTCGGCGAGGTTGACACGGTAGATTGCGTCTGCGTCTTCGTGAAAGCGATCAAACGAAAGCTCGTCGCGCACAAACAGAAGCAGGAACACGCAGCACGCGATGCCAACGGCAAGGCCGAGCACGTTGATGCCCGCGTAGGCACGCTGCCGCATCAGCGTTCTGACTGCAACCCGCAGGTAGTTCTTGAACATTCCCGGCACCTCTACCTCTGTCTGTTTCGATTCGATTCTCTGCGTCGACCCGTTCGTCTGTCTCGGTACTTTCGGGGTCGTGCTGTCACTCGTGGCGCAGGGCCTTCACGGGATCCGTCATGGATGCCTTCACCGCGTGATAGCCAACCGTCGCCAGCGCCACGGCGGCCGTAACGGCAGCCGCCCCGACAAAAACCCCGATCCCGATGTTGACGCGAAACGCAAACTGTGCGAGCCACTGCTGCATCGCGTACCAGGCGATTGGCGAACCAACCACAAAAGCGATGATCACAAGGCGACCAAATTCCCGCGACAACAGGAAGACGATGTCGGACACGCTTGCGCCCAGCGTCTTGCGCACGCCGATCTCTTTGCGTCGCTGCAGCGCGACAAACGCAGCGAGTCCGAACAATCCGAGACACGCGATCACGAGTGCAATTCCGGTGATGAGGCTGAGCACAACCGCAAACCGACGTTCAGACCGATACATCGCGTCGTAAGCGTCATCCAGGAACTGGTACTCAAACGGATAACTCGGCGAAAAGCGCTCCAGCGTGGCCGAGAGGGCGCTGATGGTCTCGGGCAGTTGGTTCGGACTGACCTTGACAAGCACGCGACTGATTTCGTCAGGACTCAACACCAGCGCAAGCGGCTCAACGCCGAGGTGCATCGAATGGAAGTGAAAGTCGCCTACCACGCCGACAACCTGCATCGGGCCGGAACCCATATTGAGTTCTTTGCCAACCGCGGTATCCCAGCCCAACCGGCGCCGCGCTGTCTCGTTAATGACAACTGCGCGCTCAACCTCGCCGGCGCGCTCCTCCGAGAACGGTCGTCCCTCAACAAACTCCAGCCCCAAAAGGGCCGCGTAGCCGTAATTCACCGACGACTGGTAGACCGCAACGTCTTCGTCGGATTCGCGTCCCTCCCAGTCTTCCAGGCCAACGGACGAATCAACGCTCGTTGGCAAGCTTGATGCACTGGACACCGCCACTACACCCGGAATCGTGCTGACCTCAGCCTTTACGGCCTCCCACTGCCCGCGCATCTCACGGTCCCGGATGGTCACCGCAACAACGCGGTCACGATCCATACCGGTCTCAGCCTTACTGATGTAGTCAAGCTGCTGCCTGATGACAAAGACGCCGACAAGTAATCCAACGCCCACCGCAAACTGCACAACAACAAGCGCACTACGGAGCAACGAGCCGGCCATCGACCGGGTTGTGCCGGATCCGCTTGTCTTCAGCACCTTGACGGGCTTCATGCGGGACAAGACAAACGCGGGGTACGCGCCGGCTATCACGCCGACCAGAACCGCACACAACAGCGCAAGCGCAACAAAGGACGGCGCGGTCAAAAAGGCAGCCGGGATGTCTCGCTCAACGAGCGCACTGAACGGTCCGTGGAGGAGCTTGGCGAGTCCGCCGGCTACGAGTAGTGCGGCCAGCGCAAGGATCACAGACTCACCGACAAACTGGCGGCCAAGCTGGCTACGACTTGCACCGGCAACCTTTCGCACGCCGACTTCGCGTCCACGGGTCGCGGCGCGTGCAGTCGCAAGGTTTGTGTAGTTGATGCACGCAGTCAACATGATGAGCGCGGCGGCGCCGATCAGGAGCCACACGTACCGAATGTCTCCGTTCCGCGAATGCTCGAAGTTGACGTGAGAGCGGAGGTGGATATCTGTCAGGCGCTGCGTGAAGAAGTGCGGCACCTCGGCGTTGCCTTCCTGCACCCACGACAGCTCACCAATGTTGCGCTCTGCGATGTCCTGGACGTCAGCCGCAAACCGTCCCGGGTCGGCACTCGGGCGCAGCTTCACGTATGTGTGAAAGCTGTTGGATCCCCATCCGCCCTGCCTGTCATTGTCGTCATACCGAACAATCAGCGCAAACTGCAGGTGCGAGTCCGGTGGTGGCTCAGCGGCGATGCCGGCAACCGTTACGATTCTTCCGCCGGAGTGATTTGTGATCTCGAACGTGCGGCCGACAGCGCCTGCGCCGTCAGCGCCATCCGGCCCAAACAGTGCACGCGCCAGATCCCGCGTGATGACTGCCGCGTCGGGCGAACCAAGCACAGACGCCGCGTCGCCCTCCTCAAGCTCGAAGTCGAATACGCCGAAAAACGACGGCGTGACGAAGAGTCCGCTTTCGTAGAAGCCCCGCCCGCCGTTGCTCAGCAACACGCGCCGCCTGTTCAGCTGCGTCGCGTCTTCAACGTACGCCAGCTCATCGCGCACGGCGTCTTCGAGCGGCGCGGGCGTGACGGCAAATTCGTTTGAGCCGAGGTAGAAGTTGTTGGGCTGCCGCTGGACAACGCGATAGATGTTATCTGCGTCACCGTGAAACTGATCAAACCCGAGTTCGAAGCGCACAAACATCGCGATCAGGATCACGACGGTGAGTCCGCCCGCAAGCCCCAGCACATTGAGCACTGAATACAGCTTGTGGTTGCGAAACGCCCGAAGCGAAACGACGATGTAGTTCTTGAGCATGACGGGTGTTGGTTCGCTACTCGTATCGCAGCGACTTCACGGGGTCGTTGTGTGCCGCCCGTATCGCCTGTGTGCTCACGGTCAGGAGCGCTGTAACGAGTACAGCAATTCCCGCGATGACCAGCGTGCCGGGGCCAACGTTGATCCTGTACGCAAATCCGTCTAGCCAACGCTGGGCGATGAGGAATCCGAGTGGCGCCGCGATGACAAACGCGACGAGGACAAGCCGGATGTAGTCACGGGACAGCAACGTGACGACGCTTGTCGCTGATGCTCCCAGCACCTTCCGGATGCCGATCTCTTTTGTGCGTTGTTCGGCGGCAAACGCGGCGAGTCCAAACAGCCCGAGGCAGGCGACGAGCACCGCGAGAATTGCGAAGAACGAAAGCGTCTTCATGAGCCGTCGGTCGAGCTCGTAGAGCGCGGCAAAGTCGTCGTCGAGGAACGAGTACTCGAACGGGTACCGCGGCTCAAATCGCTCCCATGCAGTGCGCATTGCGCCGAGTGCAGCCGAGACATCCGAGTCGGCAACGCGCACCGAAAGCGCGCCGATGCGGCGCTCCAGCGCAAAGAAGATCGGCGCAACCTCCTGGTGAACAGACGCCTGATGGTAGTCCTTGACCACCCCGATGATCGTGCCCTGATGGTCTTCGCCGACACGATCAAAGCGTTTGCCGACGGCATCGGTCCATCCGAGGCTTCGAACCATCGCTTCGTTTACCACAATGGCTGACGAATCTGCCGGACGATTGGGATCGAAGAATCGTCCGCTGGCCATCTGCATGCCGTAAGCATTCAACAGGTCGGTGTCGGCCAGAAAGACAGCATCCGAAATTATACCCTCGTCCGCCGACCGACCCTCGGGAAGAACCGAGTAGCTGCTGAGCGAGGTGCCAGGGACGTCACTGGTTGCGGCCGCCGCGAGTATACCCGGCGACTCAAGCAACTCGGCTTTGAAGGCATCCAGTTGATTGGGAATACCCGTTCTGCCAACGGGAAGCACTACGACATGCTCGCGATCAAAACCAGGGTCGGTGCGCTGGACAAAATCCATTTGCCGGATGACCGTCGCCGAAGCGATGATCAGCACAATGGCCGCGGCAAACTGAGCGGTAACCAGTGAGGTCTGCAATCCGCCCCGCCGCTTTGTGCGCGTCACGTTTTTGATTGCACGCGCGGGCTGGAGGCGAGAGAGAACAACCGCGGGGTATAATCCGCCAAGAAATCCGGCCAGGACCCACACGGCTGCGAGCGACAGCAGGATATCGGGTCTGACCCAGAAAAACGCGGCGGCCTCTTTTCCCGTCAGCGCGTTGAACAGCGGCCGGCTTGCCTCGAGCAGCACGGTTGAGACAATTGCCGCGAGGCCGGCCAGCGCAAACGCTTCAGCGAGGAACTGCGTAACAAGCTGGCGTCGGTGCGCGCCGAGCGACTTGCGCACGCCGATTTCGCGGGCCCTGCGCGTAGCCTGTGCGGTTGTCAGGTTGGTGAAGTTGACACACGCGATCAGCAGGATCAGGAACGCCACGAGGCCGAGCGCCCGAACGGATTGACCGCTGCCCTGCACCATGCTCCGCTGATACAACACGTCGCGGGACTGGAGATAGACATCCGAGAGCGGCTGCAGGTAGAAGCTGTACTGATCTGCTCTCGAGGCGAGGTGCGTCGCGGTGAAGTCAGGCAGCTTGGCATCAACGGCTCCGGCCGACGTGCCGTCCCGCAGCATCACGTACGTATAGATGGTTTGCGGGAGCCAGCGCTCAAGGAAGCTGTAGTTCAGCAGGTCTGCGGTACTCTCAATCGTTGACCAGGACACGAGTGCGTTGTACCGGAGGTGCGAGTTGTCAGGCGTGTCTTCAATAATGCCCGTAACGGTGTAGTCGAAGTCACCACCTCCGACAACAACGCTTCCCATCGGATCTTCGTCCCCGAACAGCGCCTGCGCCATGCTCGTTGTGAGCACAATCGACGCCGGCGTGGTAAGCGCTGAAGATCGATCACCGCGGACCATCTGGAACGAGAACACATCCGCAAACGACTGATCGACAAACAGCACGTCCTGCGAGGCAACCGACGTCTCGCCGTTGACGAGCAGCATGCCGCCCCACGATGGCAGGATGCGCGTCGCCGTTTCTATCTCGGGGAATTCGTCCAGCAGCGCACCCGCCATCGGACCCGGGGTCAGCGCGTGCAGCTCCCGACCGCCGGTTGTCGGCGTGTACACCTTGTTGATCCGGTAGATGCGGTCGGCATTCTCGTGGAACCCGTCAAACGCAAGCTCCTCCCGCGCCCAGATCGAAATGAGCACGCAGCAAGCAATGCCCACCGCAAGCCCGAGGACGTTAATCGCGCTGTACAGGCGGTACTTGCGCAGGACGCGCGCCGCAAGTGATACGTATTGCTTCACCATACCTCACCTCACCTCGCAGTTGCCTGCTGAACTAGTCGGACTGGACGCTCTGGCCCGCCACCTGACTGACCGAATCGATGCTGCCGTCAAGCAGCTCCACAACCGTGTGCCCGTAGGCCGCGTAGCGTTCGTTGTGCGTCACCTGCACAATCGTGACACCATCGTTGCGATTGAGATCGCGGATGAGATCCATGATCATGTCGCCCTGACTTGAATGCAGGTTGCCCGTCGGCTCATCCGCAAGAATGACGCGCGGCTCTATCACGAGCGCGCGGGCAATGCCGACGAGCTGCTTTTGTCCGCCGGATAGTTGCTCCGGAAACAGGTCTTTCTTGGCAACCATGTTGAACCGATCGAGCATGTCGGCCACTTTGCTCTTGCGGTCACCCGACTTCACTTTTCTGTAGAGCAGGGGTGTTTCGAGATTTTCGTAGACCGTCATCTCGTCGATCAGATGGTAGGCCTGAAAGACAAATCCGATGTGTTTGCGGTGGATCTTGACGCGTTGTCTTTCGCTCAGCTCGTGTGTAGCCTGGCCCATGAAGTAGCACGAACCGCGGGTCGGCGCGTCGAGCATCCCCATGATGTTCAGAAGTGTCGATTTGCCCGAGCCGGATGGCCCGACGATCGACACAAACTCGCCCTGTGCGATGTCGAGCGAGATGCCTTTGAGTACGTGCGCTTCGTTAAAGCCTGAGCCGAACGAGCGCGAAACGCCGCGCAGTTCGTAGATGGGTTCGCCCAGTTGCGGTTGATCGTCGGATTCACTCATATCGAAGCGCGTCTACTGGATTTGCTGTTGCCGCCCTGATCGAGTGAACGCTCACGGTGATCATTGCGACCGCAAGCACGGTTGCACCGGCGATGACAAAAACGCCGATTGAGGGCGTGATGTGATAGGCGAAGCCCTCGAGCCATCCGTTCAGGGCGATATACGCGACCGGGGCTGCAATGGCCGCAGCAATGGCAACGAGTATCACAAAGTCACGTGCGATCAATGCCAGCACGTTGGCAACCGAGGCGCCAAGCACCTTCCGCACACCGATCTCTTTTGTGCGACGCGACACCGTCAGGGCAGCGAGGCCGAACAGCCCCATGCAGGCAATGAGGATCGCAAGGAGCGCGGCGTAACGAACCACGCTTCCCCAGCGTTGATCATTGCGGTACTCAAGCGCTACGTCGTCGTCGAGAAATGTGTACTCGAGTGGGATGTCAGGCGCAAACGACGCCCACGCGTCTGTAAGCTCGGCGATGACGGGCCCGGTGGACGAGGGAGCAATCCGCAAGAGCGAGTAGTGCATTCCGTCGTCGGGATCCTGCACGATCATCATGGGCTCAACACCGTGACGAAGCGAACGGAAATTCAGGTCGCGAACAACGCCGATGATGTATGTATCGCGTCCACGTCCATAGCCCGGGATCTTCTGTCCGACGGCATCATCGGTGGTAAAGCCCAGATCAGCAGCAAACGCTTCGTTGATCAAAGCTGCACCAATCGAATCGCTGGCAAGGCGGGCATCAAGCCCGCGTCCCGCGATCAGCTCAACGTCGAGGAGATCGAGCGCCTCGGGCTCCATGTTGTAGACGTATGCGTGCAGCTCTTCGCCATTGCCAACCCAGCCTCGGTGGTCGAGTCCGCGATTCATTGAGAAAGACACAGCGGCGACCCCGGCAACGTCAGCGCGCCGTCCGACGGTCTGCCGAAGGTGTTGCACAAGCTCTCGACCGTCTTTGCCGTTAGAATGCACCACCAGGACGTTGTCCGGATCGTAGCCAAGGTCGGCGGTCTGAATGTGACGGAGCTGCTGGTGCATAATGAGTGCACCCGCAACAAGCACGATGGACGCTGCAAACTGTGTGACAACCAGCGCCTTCGTCAACGGATTAGACCCGCCGAATGCGTGTCGACCACG